>NZ_JASCAQ010000013.1:0-3627 GCF_029967685.1 Erwinia sp. V90_4
ACCGCTGACCTCTTGCATGCCATGCAAGCGCTCTCCCAGCTGAGCTATACCCCCAAGCCGAAAAACCGTGTCGTGTTGACGGCGGGGATAATATGAAACAGTGGGGTTGGTGTCAACGGCAAAATGATAATCTGAGATCGATCGCTGAAAAAGCCGTCAAAGCGGGCAAGAAAGCGCTAACTCTCTGTTTTCTGCGGCGGTCTCATGCCTCTATATCTGCCTGAGCACTTTTTCTGTTAAGCGCAGGTTAAAACACTCCTAAAAGCTACTTGTTTTTGTTAATTGAGCGTGCAAAACTGCGGCGTTTTTTTGTTGCCGGAACCCCTTGTGCGCTGGATACAAGCGTATTTAACCGCCCGCAGAATCCGGCCCTTTTTGTCACTACACCACCAGAGTTATTATGTCATTGCACACACCAAAAGAAATTGCGGCCGTTGCCGTTGAGTCTGGCGTGGTTAAAAGCCGCACCCCGGTTTCCTCATTACTGATCCTTGGTTTTCTTGCCGGTGCGTTTATTGCATTCGGTTTCCTGCTCTATATTCACGTCGTTAACCAGCTTCCGGCAGACTGGGGCTCTTTTGGCACCCTGCTGGGCGCAGCGGTATTCCCGGTGGGGATTATTATCACCGTGCTGGCGGGCGGTGAACTGCTGACCGGAAATATGATGGTGATGCCCGTCGCCTGGTTCGCACGTCAAATCAGTGCGCTGAGCGTCATGCGTAACTGGTTCTGGGTCACCGTTGCTAACTTTATTGGCAGCGTGGCTATCGCCTGGTTCTTTGGCCATATGCTCGGCATGACCGAAGGCGACTACCTGAAAAAAACCGTCGCTATTGCCAGCGCCAAAGTTAACGCCGATTTCATGCACGCGTTTATCTCCGGCGTGGGCTGTAACTGGCTGGTCTGCCTGGCGACCTGGCTGGCTTTTGCCAGTAAAGACGTGGTGGGCAAAATCTTTGGCATGTGGTTCCCGGTGATGGCGTTTGTGGCTATCGGCTTCCAGCACGTCGTCGCGAACATGTTTATCGTTCCTGCGGCCATTTTTGCCGGTTACCTGAGCTGGGGCGAATACCTGCCAAACTTTATTGCGGTATTCCTTGGTAACGCCGTCGGCGGTGCTATTTTTGTGGGTCTGGCCTACTTTGTTGCATTTCGTGCACCGCAGCCAGCAAGCTCGACTTCCCGCTAATCGTGCTATCCCCTGCTTATGCAGGGGTATTTCAGATCCTTCTCGACTTTTTTACTCTTCGTTCTGCCAGAGTTAGTAATTTGTGTTAGTTGTTCATGTGATGAATTGTTGTAATATGCACAATGACTTTATTCGGCAAAAGGGATGGTAAAGTGAAAAAGGATTGGTTAACGCCGGAAGAACTGGCACAGCAAACAGGTTTTAGCAGACAGACCATAAATAAATGGGTGAAGAAAGAGGCTTGGACGACCGCACCGAAACCCGGTGTTCAAGGTGGAAAAGCACGCATGATTCATATTGATGAACGCGTAAAGCTCTTTTTGAAATCGACACGTCATGCTGCAGAGCCTAATGCCCAGTACCGCGTCAATCAAAATTCTCTTCCCGCACTTTTAGTGACTTCATTGCAGCAGTTGAGCCATGAGGAACAGGAGAAGCTGGCAGCGATGCTGCTACGCGAGGGAATTCAGGGGATTTTGCAGCGATTGGGTATCAGTAGTTAATACTATAAACCCGGCCTGGCGGCCGGGTTTTTTAATGGCGGAGGGTCAGGCTTCGCGGGTGGCAATAAACGCCAGCGCCTTCTCAATGCGCGCCACGCTGCGTGACTTGCCAATAGCATGCACTGTCACGTCCAGCGCAGGAGACTGACCGCCACCGGTCACCGCGACACGCAGCGGCATGCCAACCTTGCCCATGCCGACTTCCAGCTCATCCGCCGTCGCCTGAATCGCCTGATGGACGTTTTCCGCCGTCCAGTCGCTGATAGCAGCCAGCTTGTCACGCACCACTTCCAGCGGCTGACGCGCGACCGGACGCAGGTGTTTCTTCGCGGCATCAGCATCAAACTCAGCAAACTCTTCATAGAAATAGCGGCAGGACGCCGCCATCTCTTTCAGCGTCTTGCAGCGTTCACCCAGCAGTTTTACCAGCTGCGCCAGCTCAGGACCGGTGCGGGTATCAATGTTTTCCTGCTCGATATGCCACTGCAGGTGGGTAGCCACGTATTCCGGAGCCAGGCTGTTGATATAGTGGTGGTTCAGCCACTGCAGCTTTTCGGTGTTAAACGCGCTGGCAGATTTGCTGACCTGATCGAGATCAAACAGTTTGGTCATCTCTTCAAGGGTGAAAATCTCCTGGTCACCGTGTGACCAGCCCAGGCGCACCAGATAGTTCAGCAGCGCTTCCGGCAGATAGCCGTCATCGCGATACTGCATCACGCCGACCGCACCGTGGCGCTTGGAGAGTTTCTTACCGTCATCGCCGAGGATCATTGAAACGTGGGCATACACGGGCACCTGCGCGCCAATCGCTTTCAGGATGTTGATCTGACGCGGCGTGTTGTTGATGTGGTCTTCACCACGAATAACGTGGGTAATTTCCATATCCCAGTCGTCAATCACTACGCAGAAATTATAGGTCGGCGCACCATCGGTACGGCGAATGATCAGGTCATCCAGCTCCTGGTTGCTGAACTCGATCGGGCCACGGATCTGGTCGTCAAAAATAACCGAACCTTCCTGCGGGTTGCGGAAACGCACCACGCAAGGTTCATCATCCGCATGATGCTCATGGCTGTCGCGGCAGCGGCCGTCGTAGCGTGGCTTTTCGTTGTTTGCCATCTGGGTTTCGCGCAGCGTTTCCAGACGCTCTTTAGAGCAGTAGCACTTATACGCGCTACCCGCTTCCAGCATCTGGTCAATCACCGTGTTGTAACGGTCAAAACGCTTGGTCTGGTAGTAAGGGCCTTCATCCCAGTTGAGATTCAGCCAGTTCATGCCATCCATAATGGCATCGATCGCCTGCTGAGTTGAACGCTCCAGATCGGTGTCTTCAATACGCAACACAAACTCGCCGCCGTGATTGCGGGCAAATAGCCAGGAGTAAAGTGCGGTACGAGCGCCGCCAACGTGCAGATAGCCAGTTGGGCTGGGAGCGAAGCGGGTTTTGATTTTCATTAATGAATGCCTTATTACGCGGATGCTTTGGCCAGTGTCAGAAGCGTGCTGTCACGTTCTGATTTTTGTGGGGCACATTCTACCATCTGTCGTCGAATCCTCAACGCCATTCCCCGTCTGCCGGGGGAACATTGCCTTGATTTCGTTCAGCAACCCGCTGTTTTTGCCTGAAATCACCACTTCCTGACTATTTTTACGACGAACACACATTTTACATTGAAAAAGCGTTGACTCATTTCGGCGACTCCCTATAATGCGACTCCACACAGCGGGGGTGATTAGCTCAGTTGGTAGAGCATCTCCTTTACACGGAGGGGGTCGGCGGTTCGAGCCCGTCATCACCCACCATCATTTGATGAATGATGCCCGCGAAAATGCAGTACCCAGAGATTCGAGATATGGGTGATTAGCTCAGTTGGTAGAGCATCTCCTTTACACGGAGGGGGTCGGCGGTTCGAGCCCGTCATCACCCACCATATC
>NZ_JASCAQ010000014.1:0-3478 GCF_029967685.1 Erwinia sp. V90_4
TGCCCGGCCCCGATAATGCGGAGCACTCTTTCCATCTCACGATTCATGATTGCGTGCAGTACGCGGTCACGGCGGTATTTGCACACTTCAGGCTTGTGCTTGCGCTTCTCGATAAATGGAAGTGATGATGACTTGTAGTAGCGCTGCATGATGTGGTTGCTTTGCGCTATGTCGTGGTGGATTAACTGCTGTGCTGTTGTCATGATTTCACCCCGTAATGCTGGATAGCTGTGATAATCAACCCGGTGCAGATGTAAATCGTCCCGCATATAACTCCAGTGTCAGAATTGGCAGCGTATGAGGCGCCAGTTAATCCGCCACCAATGGCACATATGAACATTGGGATTGTCATGATTTCACCAGCCCGGCCCGCATCTCTGCCTCAGCCGCCTCAATGTCAAAGTCTTCCGGTATGCTTTCGCAATAGGCGTGGATGCCTGCATGATTTATCTGGTAACCCTCAAAAGTTACTACCCCATCCTGAAGCCTTACGAAATCTAGGTAACCGTCATCAGCTAGCTGTTTTGCAACTTTCGAGCGAGTCTGAATTATTGGAAGTGGTATTTCGTTAAGTGCACACGAAATCTCTGCGCCCCATGCTTTTTCGAGAATGGCTAATTGCTTCTTGTTCATCAGAACCCCCCTCGCTTTGCTGGCTTCTCTTCGCGTTCAGCCGCCTTACGCTGTGCAGCAACCTGGTCACAGTCGTAGATAGATCCGTTGCGCTGCTCTGCATAAACCACACCGGACTTACCGTGGCGATTCAGTCGGAGAAGCAACTCGGTATCCTGCTGCGGATAGTTCTCGTCGTAGGCGCCTTCACGGTAGATGCCAAGCCAGTAATCGCAGTCCTGCTCAATCTGTCCAGTGTCGCGCGAGTCGCTTGGCAGTGGTCGCTTGTTGAGGCGTTTCTCAAGGTCGCGGTTAAGTTGCGTGAGGAGGACGACAACGCATCCGAGTTCTTTCGCCAGGTTCTTAAGTCCCTTTGTGATCAGACCGAATGACAGGTCGTTACGGTCAGCCTTTTCGCCAGTCATCAGCGTGAGGTAATCGACCATGACCATACCCACCGCGCCTTTCTCGCGCTTAATACGGCGAGCCTCTGCAACGATGTGAGCCAGAGTGATGCCAGGAGTGTCGTCGATGAATAGATTGCCCGACTCGACCAGCTCCATGGCCCGACCATTTGCCAGTGCGAAATCAGAATCGTTGTCACTACCACGGTAGAAAATATCCGTATTTACGCCCGATGCCTGACCTACCATGCGCTCGAAAATTTGCTTATCAGGCATCTCAAGGCTGAACAAAATGGCCGGGAGTTTTTCACGCATGGCGCAGTTGATCGCCATCTGGCTGTAGAGGGTTGTCTTGCCCATTTTCGGACGCGCACCGATGACGAACAAGGAGCCCTTAACCATCCCCTTTGGCTCTAGCAGGGCATCGAGCGATGGAATACCGGTAGATAATCCCCGGCTACGGCCAGAATTATCAAAACGCTGTTCAACCTCACAAAGCCAGTCGTCCATTACCTCAATCAGCGGACGGGCGCCTCGGCGATTACCTGTTTTGGCATAGTCGCTAATCTGGGTTGCCAGCATCTGAACCGCGTCGAATTTCTCTGCAGCCGTCATGCCATTACGTGCGTAAAACAGCTCGGTGGCCTCGTTCAGCTTCTGGATGCCGTAGCGCTCTGCTGCACGTTCGCGGATAACGCTGGCGTAGGCGCCGATGTTAGCCTGGCTAAATGAGCCCTTACCAACCTGCATCAGGTACGAGAAGCCACCAACCTGGTCAATCAGCCCTTCACGCTCAAGGCGATCTGATACCGTCATGCCGTCGATTGGAGAGGATTCTTTGTTCATCGACTTCATGGCACCGAAAATAACCTGGTGCTGACGGGAGTAAAAAGACTCAGCTTTAAGCGTTGCCAGAACCTTCTGAGCGCGTTCGCTTTGCGAGTCCAGCAGGATGGCTCCGATAACGCTTTGCTCGGCTTCAAGGCTGTGTGGTGCGGATAGAATCTCAGAGGTCATCGAAGGCTCCTTCGCGGGTTTTGGCGTAAACGTCTACGTCGAGGAAATATTCCAGGGCTTTTTTCCGCCAGGTCTTCCCGGTTCGCGTATCCGGTCGGTTCTCCAGCATCCAGCGGCAGTTGCTGCTGATGTAAGTCAGATAGGCTTCCCAGTCACTCAGGCTAAACGCATGACCGTCGAGCTTGCGGGTTATCTTCCCTGCTTTCTGCCAGAAGGATCGAATAAGATTACGGCGCTTGTCAGTGATGACGTTGATGCCCTGACATTCAGGAAGGACTGTGCGATAAACCTCGACTACCTGCTCACAGCTGATTGAAGGTTTTTTCTTATCAGGATTTTCCGCAGAAGATGCACACTTAATATCTTTAGATATTAAGTTAGTATTTAGTATTTCTTTATCTGTGGACAATCGCTGGACATCGGCTGGACACTCATCCTCCACACGCCTTACTGGCTGCGGGTTTGAGCTGGACACTGGCTGGACATCTGCTGGACACGAAAATTGCTGATATTCGTCGTATTTGACCACTTTCAATACAGTAAATCTGTTGGTCGATTTGGTTGTGATCATGTCCAGATTGGTGAACTTTCTTAGCAGGGCCTTAACCCGGTCAGCGGTCAGCCCGGTCTCTAGTGCCAGGCTATTTCTTCCAGTTATGAACTCACCCCGATCACAGAAAATATCACCGTAATCTGTTGCTACCATCGTAGGCTCATAGTTAGCACGAAGCAGAAGATGAACCCATAGGTGGGAGGCTTCTGCGTCCCTGTAGAAAGGCGTATCCATGATTTTACGGTGCAGCAAGGCAAACCCCTTACCGACTGAATTCGGCTTCTCCTGTTGCCGCCTGGCCTCCCTGACTACGGCAAGATTGGTTACATTGCTCATTTGCGTTTCTCCTTGCTGCGGCAGTCTTCCAGAATCCACTTCAGCTTTTCAGCCACGGAAGGATGCAAGGATTTCAGGAACTGCAAACGAGAGATATTTTTGTGAGTACCTACCTGGCTACTTACGTGCTTTCTCATGTATAATTACTCCTGTCGATTGTTAGAACTCGATAGTGATTTGTGAATTAGCCTCGGTTGCCGCCGGGGCTTTTTTATTGGTGAGCACAGCAGCAAACCGCCGCGCCAGTTCGACTATCTCCGTGTCGTCTACCCCGTACTCCAGAATCGCCAGAGCCATAGCAGCCTGACGAAAGAATCCATCCTTCATCCGGGATACCTTGCAGTCAGGTACGCCCATCAGTTTTGCGAACTTTGTCTGGCCCATTACGGCCAACTTCCCTAACAGCTGCGACTCAATGCGAGACGCTTTTTTGCGGTACTTTGCAGCTTCCATGATTGATAATTTCCATGTTGAATTAGTTACGTGCGATCACCCTGCGGGGTCGCATTGGTTGCTCTACAAGCGGCAGAGCGGTTCAGAGTTTTAAAGAGCGGTG
>NZ_JASCAQ010000015.1:0-3146 GCF_029967685.1 Erwinia sp. V90_4
GTTTTTTTGTAGGGGCGGACCGCTGTTTGGGTCCGCCCGAGGGTCGACCGGAAAAGAGGGTCGACCCCTACAGTTCACTTCAGGATATTCGGTGCTGCAGGTTTTTTTGTAGGGGCGGACCGCTGTTTGGGTCCGCCCGAGGGTCGCCCCCTACGGGTAATCGCGCGGTGCGGGATTAACTCTGCCGGGTATGCACGCTGGCTTCGCGCAGGTCGACCATCAGCACTTTTGAACGGCGCTGATAGTTATACATCTCTTTTTTGCTCTCCGGCAGCAGCTCGACGTCCACCGGCATAAAACCGCGCTCCTGGAACCAGTGAATGCTGCGGGTGGTCAACACGAACAGCTTTTTCAGCCCCATCTGCCGCGCCTGCAGCGCGACGCGCTCCAGCAGCGCCTCGCCGCGTGAAGAGCTGCGATAATCCGGGTGAACCGCCACGCAGGCCATCTCGCCGATCTGCTCTTCCGGGAACGGATAGAGTGCCGCACAGCCGATGGTCAGGTTGTCGCGTTCAATGATGGTGAACTTGTCGATCTCCATCTCCAGCTGTTCACGCGAGCGGCGCACCAAAATACCCTGCTGCTCCAGCGGGCGGATCAGCTCCAGAATGCCGCCGATATCGTTAATGGTGGCGCGACGGATCTGCTCGGCGCTCTCCATGACAATCTGCGTACCGATACCGTCGCGCGAGAACAGCTCCTGCAACAGGGCGCCATCCTCCTGATAGCTGATCAGGTGGCTACGACGCACGCCGCTGCGGCAGGCCTTCACCGCACCGCGCAGGAAGCGCACCGTGCCGGAGTGATAATCCTCGTCGCTCTCCAGCTCTTCAATGCGCTTTTGCGCCTCGTTCGGGAACAGCTCAGAGACAATCATGCCATCGCGGTTGGTCACGCCCTGCTCGGAGCAGAAGCCGATCATCTTCTCGGCCTTGAGCTTAATCGCCAGCTGGGTCGCCACCTCTTCTGAGGTCAGGTTAAAGCTTTCGCCGGTCACGGAGACCGCCACCGGGCCCATCAGCACGATAGCGCCGCTGTCGAGCTGACGATGGATCGCCTCTTCATCAATGCGGCGAATGCGCCCGCTGTGGCAGTAATCTACCCCGTCATCGACGCCGAGCGGCTGGGCGATAATAAAGTTACCGCTGACGACATTAATATGCGCGCCCTGCAAAGGCGTATTGTTGAGGCTCATCGACAGGCGGGCGGTAATATCCAGCTGTAGACGGCCAGCGGCCTGCTTCACCAGCTCCAGCGACTGAGCATCCGTGACGCGGGTGTGTTTATGGTAGAGCGGTTCCAGATTGCGCTCGGCAAGGCTGGCGTCGATCTGCGGGCGGGCGCCGTACACCACCACCAGGCGGATGCCGAGGCTGTGCAGCAGGCCGATATCATTAATGATGCCGGAGAAGTTCTCGTGCTCGATGGCTTCACCACCCAGCATAATGACAAACGTTTTACCACGGTGGGCATTGATGTAGGGAACGGTATGACGAAATCCCTGAACCAGCTCGGTACTACGTTCCTTCACGGCAAACCCTCTCTGCATTATTATTCGGTAAAAGTGTATTTTTATTCTTTTCTCGCCCTGGGTGCAAGTGACTTTTATCCTTACTTATCACCCGCTCGCGCATTTCCAACAGTCTAATATGCTGCATTTATTCGCTTTTTCGGGGTGACACTGCCTGGTGGATTCGTTAAAGTTTTTGCAAAATTTTCTCTGTTGGCTTTTTATTAGACAAATTACAGCATCTGGAGTGGCATGACCGATTCAACTTCGCTTAACCGGCGGCGATTTCTACAGGGCGCCGGGGCCGTCTGTCTGCTCAGCGTTAGCCGGGTAGGCTGGGCAGCCAGCAGTCACGTGGTGGCCATCCGCATCTGGCCTTCCACCACCTATTCGCGCCTGACCATTGAGTCGAATACCGCCCTGAAATATAAGCAGTTTGCGCTGAGCAACCCTGACCGCGTGGTGGTGGATATTGAAAATATTCATCTTAACCACGTGCTTAACGGCGTCGCCAATCTGGTACGCCAGGATGACCCCTACATTAAAAATGCGCGCGTGGGTCAGTTTGATCGCAACACCGTGCGGCTGGTGCTGGAGCTAAAGCAGAACGTCAGCCCGCGGGTGTTCACCCTCGATCCGGTCGCCGGGATTAAAAACCGTCTGGTGCTCGATCTCTACCCGGCGCGGGACCGGCCGCAGGATGATGATCCGCTGCTCGCGTTGCTGAAAGATTACAACCAGGGGGATCTGGAACGTAGCCAGCCAGCGGAGGCCGCGCTGCCGGGCAAAGCAGGGAGAGACCGGCCAATTGTGATAATGATCGACCCTGGCCACGGCGGGGAAGATTCCGGCGCGATTGGTAAGCATAAGACGCGGGAAAAAGATGTGGTGCTGAAAATCGGCCGCCGCCTGAAGCAGCTCATCGACAAGCAGCCGAATATGCGCGCTTATATGACGCGTAATGAAGATGTGTTTATCCCGCTGAAGGTGAGGGTGGCCAAAGCACGCAAGCAGCGCGCCGATCTGTTTGTTTCGATTCATGCCGATGCCTTCACCAGCCGCGCGGCGCGGGGCTCTTCGGTCTTTGCCCTGTCGACTAAAGGGGCAACCAGCACCGCTGCGCGTTTCCTCGCTCAAACGCAGAATGAATCAGATCTGATCGGCGGCGTCAGCATGAGCGGCGACCGTTATCTCGACCACACCATGTTTGATATGGTGCAGAGCCTGACCATCAACGACAGCCTGAAGTTTGGTAAAGAGGTGCTTTCGCGCATGGGGAAGATTAACCATCTGCACAAGCGCAGCGTTGATCAGGCCGGGTTCGCGGTGTTGAAAGCGCCGGATATCCCGTCAATTCTGGTTGAGACGGCTTTTATCAGCAATGTTGAAGAGGAGCGCAAGCTGCGCACCACGCGTTTTCAGCATCAGGTGGCAGATTCGATTCTGGCGGGGATAAAAGCCTACTTTGCCAACGGCGCGTCACTGGCACCGCATAAATAGTCAGCGGGCGGAAAGGATTCTGCCGGGATATTGGGTAAGGGGACGAATTTCAGATACAAAAAAACACCCTTAAGGGTGCTTAATTGGTTGCGGGAGCCGGATTTGAACCGACGACCTTCGGGTTATGAGCCCGACG
>NZ_JASCAQ010000016.1:0-3108 GCF_029967685.1 Erwinia sp. V90_4
TCCTTATCCACCACGCGCACGTAGTAAGCCAGCCAGTCTCTTGGCCGGAACTTACCAGGCGGCAGGGCGGTTATTTGTTTAGTGAATTGGTCTAACAGAAGGGTAGTAATGCGGTCTTTCTCTGCGGCAGTCTTGCCTTCGGTGTCGGATTTAATCGCTGCCCGGCACCGTCGCGCTACAGACCTCAGGGCATTTTCCTGTGCTGGCGACATTTTGTCTCTCCATGCAATCTATCCACACCTCACGGGCCAGGACGCAGCGCGGTATGCTCCACAGTGTCCGGCGCTTGCCAGTCTGTCCGGCGTGCTCGATAACCTCGTCGAGGTAGTCTGCGAATGATTTCTCTGCTTCCGTCATAAAACCTCCGCTCGGCCATTTTCATACAGCCATTCCGTGGCCTCCATGAATGTACCGCAACTCTGGCATTCATACTCATTGGTGAACCTGCCGTTATCACTCCAGTCATTTCCACCGCACTTACATAACAGCGTTCGAAACTGGCTTGGTTTCCTCAGATGCACGTAACCGAATTTAGAGCGCCACTGAGCCTCTCCTTCAAAGCGAAAGGCGCCAACTCGTAGCCTGTGAGGATGTCCATTGCTGAGATATTTTAGGTATACCGGTTGCTCTTCACTCATGCGACTCGCCTTTGCTGAATCGCACGCTGCCACTTCTCGTCATCCTCGCGACACTCAGCACAGCAGTAACTCGTACCCGGCTGTGATGGCTCGCCACAGTCTGCATTCCGACACACTGGCGAGGGTGGCTCCGGTGCTTTGCGATTAGCCAGTGCCACTTCAATCAGCTGCTGCTCGCGTGCTGCTGCTTCGTCTAAAATATCCGCATACATGGGGATTTCTCCGTAATTTTGACGCAAAAAAAACCACCGCTTGGGTGGATCACATTTCTTTCAGGCAAAGGACAATGCCTATCAGCATTCCGAGGCCAAGGATTATTGCGGGGATATCACCCGCCATCACCACCCGGCGCTGGCGCCGCTGCCAGCAATCGTTCGACCTCTTTTAAGGCTTCACTGCGTCTGATGGCACTGAGCGTTCCGCGAGAACCGTCGACATCCAACAGGCGATTCACTGCGGAAAATAACTCGCTCGCCATGTCGGCCGCACGGGTATCTCTGCAACAGCAAACGTCCGAAGCCAAAACTTGTATAATCGACCAGCTATTTCCGCACGCGCAGCTGTATTGAATGTGCCGAGATATATCGGCTTCATTTTGACAATTAAAAGGCAATGCCACCTTCTTCCGCCATTCTGCGTGTATACGTTTTTCACTTGGCATTTCCTTGTCCGTGATTATAGACGACTGCCTTTCAGGTGCAGTTTGAACGCCTGACGAACTGCACGTGATACTGCCCATTTTATAGCTGCGTTGGTCGTCGTCGTTGCAAAGAGTGCACACATCGTCACCTGCCATCACCTCCCGGCGATGGCGCTGCTTCAACCATGGCGTGATAAACTGGGTCGATTTTGTTAATGCCAGCGGCGTCGAAAGCTTTCTGGCCTGCGGCCCACTGTGACGGAAATGCTTTTAACGGTACCAGCTTCCACCCGTCCGGCACTTGGTAGTGCGTGATAACTGTCGCCTCCGTTCCTGGCTTCGATAGGTCAAAGTTTACATCCGGCACGCTGGCCGCTGGCGGGGTGGTGTAAAGTGGAGTTTCAACCTTGCAGCATATGGAAAAAACCTTGTCGTCACAGCACTCCTCTCTAGTAACTACTTGTCCGCTGTGATGCATGTAAGCAATGGGCTTCGCATCCAGCACCGCCAGCAGGGCGCTGGCCATCATGCTTCGCTCTCTGCTGATAGCGTTTCCTGCGATAAACTCCAGCCGCTCCCGCCCGCCGATTTGCTCGATAAGTTCGTTAATCATTTTCACCTCTCAGGCAGTCATTTGCCTTCCAGTACCCTTTTTTATGCATAAAGTCTGGCACTGACCACAGCAAGCCACTGTGCGGGTTAGAATTTTTAAGCGAGTGGACTAATCGCCGAATCAGCATGGATAATTCTTCCACCTCACCTGGCAACACGGCAGGCGGTGCGGCGGTGTAAAGAGGCTGACAAGTCCCCGTCTTGTTTTTAGTCTCAGAGAGTTTCCAGGCGTCAAGCAAGTCGCCGAACATATTCGTGGCTCGGTATCGATACGCAACAGGCTCACCCGCCGCCGCATCGCGCCGCCTTAGCTCAGCCTCTGCCTTTTCGCAGCGCGCAGTTTTAGAATCAAGAGCGCGCTTTGCCAGACTGAACTTACTTTCCATTCTCGCTATCTGCTCATCATGCTCAGCCTGTTCTGCCCGCAGCTCGTCGCGCTCACGCTCTGCTCTGGTAAAGCGCTCATGCATCGCCTGCTTTATCTTCAGGTTCAGCTCTTGAAAGCGCTTCAGCCCTTCGATCTCCAGCTCTGCCGCTTCCAAGCGTGAAACAGCATCAATCGCAGCGCCGAACATGTCGTACTGCTCTTTATCATCGTCACAGTCGTAATCGTCCTGCCAGCATGAAAGAGCATTGCGCAGCTCTTTTAAGTTTATTGTTTTCACTGCCTATCTCCCGCCGACCGCAGTCAGCCAGTTAAATCAGATGATGTAACCCACAGTCCCGCTTTAATCAGCCTGGCCCTGCGAGCAGCTGCTTCAATGCACTGCTGTCGCTTATCTTCTCCGCGCTCAGCAAGCGACTTCACGCTCACGACGATGGTCTTATTCGCCTTCGCTTTCGTGATTACCCGGCGTGGTGTGCGCACCAGCGTGTAAACCCTGTCGCGCTGTCCGGTTTCTTCGTCGATATACCAGTCGCTCGCTGATATCTCTGCTGTGGCGCTGATAAGATGGCGCTCAGCATTGAGTTGTCGATGGATGCTGCGTAGGGGTAGTTTGGTTGCCATATGCAGCTGGCGCCCGGTCATCGGCCCAGCGCTTAGCAGCCACACAATTTTCTCTTTCAGGCCATCATTGGGACCGCCACGACCCCGGCGGTACATTGCGACTTTCTTCATGATTACTCCTGCCTGATTGCGCCGCCTGCTCCCAGTCTCGGCGCCCGATAGTCAAGGAACAGCTCATCCATTTCAGTGACGATAATTTCCGGGCGCTG
>NZ_JASCAQ010000017.1:0-2035 GCF_029967685.1 Erwinia sp. V90_4
GCAGCAGGTCAGCGCGCTGAGCCAGCTGGCCGCAGGGCTTGCAGGCGGCCTGGCAACGGGCGATACTGGCGGTGCTGTGGCGGCGGCCCAGGCGGGTAAGAATGCGGTTGAGAATAACTCGCTGAGCGGCAAAGATGCTCAGGAGAAAAACAGCATTGAGCTTGCACTGTCAGAAACCGGACTGGCCCTGCACCCAAGAACGCCTGAAGAAGTGGCTGCACTGGAAGAGCGACACGACCAGCTAACCAAACTTGACGCCGAAGTTGATCAGTATGTGCAGGATGCGTGTTCCCAGGGGCGGGCATCGCCCGCCTGTAAGGATGCGAATGCTCTAGCACAGGGTCTACAGGACAGTTACAACGATTATCTGGGCAGGCTGACGTATAAAGAGCTGAATCGCGAAGATTACGCTCAAGTCAGCCAGATAGTGGCGAATACCTCAGCTGATAAATGGGATTACGCAATAGAGGGTTACGCGAAATCACAGAACATCAGCTACCAGGAAGCGAAAGACCGTTTTGCGCTGGCAATAAATATTAATCAGGCAGCTGATATTGCTGGAATATTTTATGGGCTGAAAGGAAACGAGGGCGGCAAAACAGGAATCAGCAGCGCAGCAGCATCAACGCTAAAGCAGCTGATGACGAAGTATGACGAGTTCAAGCAGAACATTGCCAGCAGCACCAAGGGGAATAATGACGGGCTGATAACGGCCACTCCCGGAGTGGGATATGCGGGCAGTCAAGGCTCTGAAGTGTCATCCAGTGCGCATCTGTCTGTGGGCGCAGGCGGTAAAGGGAATAGCACAGGAAAAAGCAGCGCAATTCCGGTGTCAGAACCTATTAAGGTTAGCAATGGGTTAGTATATAAATCTAACCCTAAGCATACATTAGGCCAGCAGGGTAACAGGCCGAATGCAGGAATCGAGCCTAAAGATTCCCTTAGCCTATTTGAGCATTCAATCCCCAGCCCGAAACAATACCCTAATAAAGAGGTTCGTTTTGCCGTCGATAGTCAAGGCAATGTTCATCGATTTGAAGGTACAAATGGGCAGTATCACTGGAATGGGAGTACCGGGGATAAGAATGCGTTAACAAGCGATCAAATACCGAATGCTGTTCAGAAACAGTTGGGAGTAAGAATAAAATGATTTACGGCGATCCTTTTTGTTTATCTCTACAATTTGATGTGGTTGATGAATGGAGTACACCCAATGACATTTGGAAAAATGGACTTTTTTCACTGTGTATTGATGGGCGTGTGATTTTTAATGTCGTGGATGTTTTTGAATTAACGACAATATTTAGTTTCTACTCTAAAGCACCAGTTGAAATTTTAAATGTTAATGATACTTCTATTGATGCAAGAATTCTTTATAGCAACGCCACAGATTACTTCTTAGGTGATAGTGAAGAGTTAATTGATGGGCTGTTTGATATGACATGCACTCCAATGGGGGATAATGGCTTCTATCTCTACTTTCTAAAAACAAGCATTGGTGACAAATTAATATGGAGCACTAATTATGGGGATGAAATTAATGAAACAATGTTGCCTGCGGGAACTGTACTTAGTGTAATCAATCAGTTAAGACAGACATCTTTATAAAATTAATCCCGGACTTCGATCCGGGGAATGTTAGCCGGTTATCTGTGAGTCGTGTTGTTCACCGTGCGGCAAAGCGCCGCGTCCTTGCGCCGATCTGCCTTCATCGTGTCCCGTATACGCGGGGGTAAACGGCCGCCCGGCCAGCGCTGAGCGGTGGCGTTCTCTGCGTTCATGCTGCTGGCCGAACGTCCGTTCAACATAATGTTCGGGTATGATGCGCAGCCGTCCCGCAAAGCTTTACAGCGAGATCCCGCTTCAACGCGCGAACCTTCTTCACACAATACATAAGCAGGACGAGTGTACGTTGAGCCGGGATATGGCGCATGCGGCGAAAAGCCTGAATACGATATTTGACAAAAAGAAGGAGCAGAACAGGCCCAGCTTATCGGCGAAATCGCCGGTCAGGCGATGGACGTTATCCGCACCC
>NZ_JASCAQ010000018.1:0-1950 GCF_029967685.1 Erwinia sp. V90_4
CAGCTTGATGAGGTACTGGAACCTCTACGTTTCTGGCGAACAGACACGAATGAGGGCAAATTTCGGTATTATATGGAATACGAGTATCAGACTGAGCTCAGGAGTCTTTGCGAAGTTTGCGAACTGGCTTATTCACAGGCATGTAAAGTTAGGAAATGCCCACTGATTCTCGTCGAGGACAAAAATCGCAACTGCCGTAGCCTTGACGACTAAAGCGCGTTTGATGACTGGGTGTCATCGTCAGCCGCACTCAGTGAATACGGCTTGCGATGTCACCAGTTTCCGCCAGCAGTTTCAGACTCACCAAAACAGCAGGGCCACAAAGCCCGGTCGGGTGTACGGTGGGTTTCTGCCCGCAGTTCTCGCATGCGACTCGCCAATTTTTAGCCCCGTTAAAAAGTGGCGCTTGTTTCTTCTCCTTCTTTTCTTTGCTCATTGTGATTCTCCCAGTGCTTTGGCGATGGCCCATTGCGATTCAATTTTAAGATGAGTCAGGATGTGGCCTGACTCGACGATTTTTTTCAGAACAGAAATAAGCTCAGGCGCAGCGGAAATTAAATTGGCGTCCCCGCGCTGATAAACTGTGTCGCAAACGCACTCCCCATCATCACCGAAAGTCACTTCAAGGTGAGTCAGAGATTCGTTATTCCAGTGCTGGCCAATTACATTTACCTTCCACGGACCAGGCGTAAATTCCTCTTTCATCCAACCCTCCACTTATCCCACTGCTCTTTATTGAGCGTTACAGCCAGCCTGTTATCAGCTCGCTCACCGTTGTCTTTTAACTTCTCAGCACGCCATGAGTAGCCGCAGGCCTGTGCTGTGACGCGCCACTTACCATCTTTGCGATTGACTATCATGGTGTGCTCCGGGCGTAAAAAAGGCCGCCTGGTGGCAGCCTGTTATCTGAATCGGTTGCGGTAGGATTCCTTTGCCATAGCCCGCGCTCGTTGCTTTGTGTGTCCTTTCCTGGCTAGCGATGCTGCTGCGCCATCAATCCACATTTTTTTGGCCTCCTTACTGCTTCGTGAGTCGATATCTGACAGACCATTGCTATTCATCTCTCACTCCTGCGGCAGCGCCGCTGTTAAATCGAAATATGACTGAATCTATTGGTAATCGATTTCCTTACTGTCGCCATTGCAGATGATTTCAGCCCCGAAATACCAGTGGTGCCACATTGCGCTTTCAAGCGTAATAAACTCATATCGCATATCCATCTTTCACCTCACCGTCACTGATTCAAATGGTTTGCGATATCCGGCTGCATAGTGCGCAACATCCGGTATGCAAATAGGCCCATCGATTGCCGGGCTACGTTTGAACCGCTTTTCTAAGCGCTTTGTGGCCCGCTTAATCTGCATACCGTAATCCTCACCATTCACGGCCCGCGCCACTTTAGCCGTGCAGCCCTCTGACAGCTTCGTGAATGCTGCCTCAAGCTTCCTTGCCATTGCCCGGTCAGCGTCACACAGAGCTTTGTATGCTGCGTAATGCTCACCACGTTCACGCATCCGGCGTGACTTGCTGTTTTCTTTCCTGCGTTTAAAGACGATATCAACCATGTTAACCTCCCAATTGACTTAGCGATGCATGGCATTGCTAAAGCAACTCCTTAAACCCCCGAGCGGTCCCGGGGGAGTAAGCAGGGCTGGCACTCACATATCAATGAGCCACCCTGGCGCCAGGCAATTTTTAATTAGTCTTCGCTTTTAAATGTTGTCATTTACATACATCCTCCTATCTCTATATGCCGCGTCATATCGCCAGCGGCTTGGCTTTGAAATTGACTTTGGCGATTGGATGGCCGGTACTGATTTCCGGCTTTCTGGGTGGCACTAAACCAGACCTTGTGCGGCATCACACCGCGCATACCATCTATCACTGCGCATAGCGACTTAGGTTACGATCCTGGTGCGCATCAGCCTGCGCATTCATCCAATCCCAAAG
>NZ_JASCAQ010000019.1:0-1646 GCF_029967685.1 Erwinia sp. V90_4
GGGTAGAATGAGGCCGCCTCTGCATACCTGCGCGTGCGTAACTCAGCCATGCGCTCAGGGACCGATTTGGTATTGATGCGTGCATGCTCTTCTCCGGCCTTCAGTGCCAGCCACGCCCTCCCAGCGTCCCACGCAATTCTCTCAATCTGACGCTCCATGTCAGTCATCCGTGATGCTTTGTAGCGGTACGATGCCCGCCGATATTCCGGCAGGCGTGCGCAATGCTCCTGTTGTTCAGGTGTAAGTTCTCTCATTGGGATTCCTGCCGGGGTAGGGGTTAGGCGGCTTGCTCTAATTCAGCCTTGCGGATGTCGTAAACATCTTTGGCCTGCGCCTGTTGTTCAGTACCGCGCAGTGTTCGCCACGCCTCTTCAAATGCAGGCTTTAGCTCGTCAACTGAATGGGCGGTTGATGCAAGGGCCGTGAAATGCTTCAGTGCTTCTTCATGCGGGTTCACGCCTGACTCCAGCCATTCGAGTAGCTTTTTGCCAGTATCTTCCGACAGGACTACCGGGTCCGCATTGGAGAACAGCTTTGTACGGTCTTTCGTGGCGTTTGCGTGGTGTGACTCATGCACCAGGTCGAGAACGGTAGTGAATTCATATTCCACTCCATCCCGTTGCTCTGACTTCATGCCGAGTTTCGCTACCTTCTTGCGTCCATTTTCCTCTACCTGAGCTGTTTCCGTCTTGCTTCGCATGGTGGCGATCACATGCATATTTGTGCGCAGAATGGCATCAAGGAACAGGCGGTGCCGTGGGTTAATCTCACTCCATGCTGACCACGAATTGCCGCGAAACTTGGTTTTAGCAATCGTGTCGACAAGCTCCAGGCACCCACCAACGCCTCCCCACTCATGAGTGATGCTGTCGATGACGATGCTGTCATACCCGGCCTGCTCAGCTGCATTAATGGCTTCAATAAAACGCTCGGGGCTAAAGGGTGGTTCCAGCTCCAGCACATCGAAATCAGCAATATCAGAGTAAAGTGATGCGCTTCCTTTCTCTGTATCAACTACTGCAATCTTTCCGCCAATTCCTTTGGCAATGAGTAGGGCGCTGTATGTTTTGCCTGACCCGCTCGGCCCGGTAAGAGCCAAACGCAATTTTGCTTTTTTACGTGTTGCTTTTTCGAATCTCATTTTTTTTACTCCTGCTATCGGTGGCAAGCGCCTTGTCAATAGTCCAGTTGAGTTTATAAATTCGCTTGTAAAGACAAGAGAATGATATTTTTAATTCTTCAGCCCAATCAGTAAGAAGCATTGATCGGCCATTAAATTCAATTAACTGTCTGTCGCTTCTGTTTCTAGACTGAGTTTTATTGTCAGCCCATCGGCAATTATTTTTTTCGTAATTACCCTTTGGGTTGATTCTATCAAGCGTGCATCCATGCGGGCGTTCACCCATATCTATTAGGAAATTTGAAAAGCAAAGCCAATTACTGCAAACCGTTATGCCCTTTTCAAAGTAAGCACCGCCTGGTGAGCAGCGTTTTTTCATCGCCTCCCAAGACGTGTAGGTCGAAGTGTTAACCCTGCCAATACGATGACCATGAACAACCTTCTTTCTCATGGCTTTTTCAAATTTCATTGTTGCCTCTTAGTTGAAGTTGCCTGCAAATTCATTCCAGGTGATTTCCTGCTGCTC
>NZ_JASCAQ010000020.1:0-1461 GCF_029967685.1 Erwinia sp. V90_4
TGTACAGCTGGGCGCCGGTAACCGCCTCGCTGCTGTCGGCGGCCAGGCTGCCGCCTTTTAAATTGACAAGACTTCTTTTGAGAGAATCATTCCCAATAGACATTTGTTCATCTGAACTAACAGTTGAATTACTTCCAAGTGCTACAGAGTCTTTATATCCAGTTACTTGAGCATTATTACCGATTGAAACGGCATTATTAGCGTTGAATGAAGACGCTCCATTACCTAAAGATATAGCAGACTCAGAGTTAGTAACCTTTGAGTTATAACCAATGGATAATGAGTAATTTGACTCTTTAGATATATATGAATTAACACCGACAGCAGTTCCAAAGAGTGAATCAGAACTCGCGCCATCACCTAAAGCAACACTGGCCCAATATGCTTTAGCCAAAGAACCAATGGCCACACCGTAATATTTACCTCCAGATCCATTAGGCTTACCTCCATTATCTGTAGCATCAGCAGGACCAGCCCTGCTCCCCCCAGCAATGACAATCAAATTATCGAGCGTAGTATTTCTTCTACCGTCTCCGTAAGCTAAAAAACTGACAAATAGAGCAATAAACAATAGCGAACGCTGAAAAACCGAAAAAATATGCACGATACCTGACCTGTCATTTATAAAACAGAAACTAAAAATCGATATACTAAATGTTGCATCGTCAACTAATTGACCGCGTAAAAACACCCACCCTCAGAGTGGATGATTAACATATAGATCACCCCCTCAAAAATCAAACAAACAAGCACTCGTAACATATTGATTTAAAACAACAAAAACAATAAAAACAAAACAAAATAAAAATAAATAACAAATTTTAAGTAAAAAAATATTTCTCCCACGCAAGGAGTGAGGTATTTCTATTGATTTTTTGACCACTGAGGAGGATGAAATATATGGCAGATTTACCAGTGAACCGGATTAACTTCAGCTGGCACGTTATTTACACCTTGATAGTGAAGTGGTTTACTGAATTTGGCTATCTGAATAGAGGTGATATGCTCACTCACCTCAGAACAATACAGGTACACCAATGAAAAGAAGAAATTTTAGTCCTGAATTCAAGCGCGAATTCGATCAGCTGGTTGTCGATCAAAACTACACCTTCTCTGATGCCGCTAAGTCTATGGATGTCGGTCTTTCCACGATGACAAAATGGGTCGGGCAACTGCGTTAAGAGCGTCAGGGTAAAACACCAAAACCCTCTCCGATTACATCGGAAAAAATCGAAATACGTGAACTGAAGAAAAAGCTACAACGTATTGAAATGGAGAACGAAATATTAAAAAAGGCTACCGCGCTCTTGATTTCAGACTCCCTGAAAAATTATCAATAATCGGGAAACTCAGGGCGCGTTATCCCCTAGCCACTCTCTGCCGCGTGTTCGGGGTTCATCGCAGCAGCGGCTTTGTTGATTAAATCGAACTTTTGCTGAGTTGAAGGATCAGATCACACAT
>NZ_JASCAQ010000021.1:0-1452 GCF_029967685.1 Erwinia sp. V90_4
ATGGTTAGGAAACTGAATCGACCCTTTTTAGGTTTCCTAACCATGAACAGTGGCGAGGAAGAACCGCATGTGATGAGGCCTGTCGCATGATAATACGTAAAAAAGCTGTTTTTGCTGTATTTTTCATCTAAAAGCCATTTTTCAGGCGCACTTATCCAGAGCCGGTGTCTGAAGCCATCGTTTTTTTTCCATCCGATGCAGCCTGTCAGAGAGCAGTTTGGTGGCGTGTTCGCCCTCCACCGCGCCGGCAAACCGCAGTCGGCCTTTGCACAAGATGCACTGGTACGGGTCGGTACCCAGGAACGTTTTCATCAGCACCGCGAACCCCGGCTTCTGCGGTTTTTCGCGCGGCGTCATCGACAGTGCTTCGTAGACTTTCGTCAGCAGCGAACCGCGTTTGCGATTGGCCAGGAAGCCGTAGTAACGCACCATTTTAAAGTGTCGGGACGGGATATGGCTGACGTAACGCCAAAGCATCTCCTCCTGGCTCAGTTTCTGGCGTTTGTGCTGTTGCGTGTTGTGGTCGTAGTACTGGTGCACCACCGAGCCACCACGGTAATGGCGGAGCTGCGACGCCGCCACCGGCGGGCGCTTCAGGTAGCGGCCCAGGTATTTTACGCTGCGCCAGGCACCACGGGTCTTTTTGGCGAAGTGGACCTTCCAGTGGCGCTGATATTGCGCCTGCAGGTAGCGTTTCCATTGCTTCTCATCGCGAAGGTGACCGAGACCGGGCAGGGAGGTTGGGTTAACGCGGTCATAGCTGGCGCGCAGCAGGCGGACGACGGCGCAGCGCCAGATTTCTTCGACCAGCTGCTTTTTGAAGAACAGGTCGCGCCAGACACCGTGTTTGGTATCGAGACCGCCACGGGTGATGGAAACGTGGATGTGCGGGTGCTGATTGAGCTGCCGTCCGTAGGTGTGCAGGGCGCAGAAGATGCCGACCTCGATACCCAGCTTTCGCGCGTGCCTGAGCATGGCGCGGGTGGCGCAGCGAAAGAGGTCGTTGAGCAGCGGCCAGTTGTTGTTGAAGAACGGCCACAGCAGGTGCGGCATGGTGAAGGTGATATGTTGCCAGTCGCAGTCGGGCAGGATGTGCTGCTGCTCGGCAATCCATTGCTCGGTGCCTTTAAGGCCACAACTGCTGCAGGCCCTGGACTTGCAGGTCTGACAGAGAAAACGAGAGTGCGTACAGTCAGGTGAACTGCAGCAATAGCGGCGCACGCCCATGGCGCAGGTTCCGCAGGCAAGCATGCGCTCGACGGAGAGTTTGGTCCAATCGGTGAGCTGATGGCCATTCTTCTCAAGGAAGCGTTCCCAGCCCTCATTGTGTTGGAACAGAAGCTTTGCAGGGCGCGGTATGTACATGAAACACAGTATAAAATGCGTCGAGGAAGGTGGAAAGGACTTCGGCTGCGCAGCAGACGAGCTCACGCAGCAGGCGTGCTACCGTTC
>NZ_JASCAQ010000022.1:0-1436 GCF_029967685.1 Erwinia sp. V90_4
GTCGCATTGGTTGCTCTACAAGCGGCAGAGCGGTTCAGAGTTTTAAAGAGCGGTGTTGCTTATGCTGCCTGGTTCGGATGAGGGAACAGGTCAGTTAAATCGGGTCGGATCTGGTAAGCAGGGATAGTTCCGTTTGTCGCCTTTTCGATGCGCTTTGCATTTTCAGCGGAGACTTTCTTTTTCCCGTGCAACCAAGCCCATACTGATGGCTGTTTAACGTCGCAGGCCTCGGCCAGTTTCTGCTGGCTGCCTACGAAGTCGATAGCCGACTTAATAGCTTTGTTGACCATAAATAGCTCCTGCTTTGGTTTTCATGATAATAATAGCCAAAGCTATTCGGAAAGTAAATAGCTTTAGATATTTGGCATGCAATAGCCTTGGCTATATATTGCAGGTATGGAAAAGATGACATTTGCAGATCGGCTTAACGCCGCTATGAAAGAGACTGGATTCACCCAGGCATCGCTTGCTGACGCGGTCGGCATGGCGCAGCCGAGCGTGTGGAAGCTGACCTCCGGTATCACAAAAAACACTCGTAAGCTGTACGAGATCTCTCGCGTTCTTGGCGTGCGCCCTGAGTGGCTCTCGTCTGGTGACGGGCCTATGCGTGGCGAGGGCCAACAGCCGATAAAAATGGAAGGATCCAATATCAGGGAGTCAAGCCTAAGCGCTACGGTTTGGGAAGATATGGATCATGGTGGCAAGGATGATTTTGTAGAGATTCCCCTATTGAATGTATCCCTCGCAGCCGGAGACGGCAGCTGTGAAGTTGAAGAGTCGTCCGAATTTGCCCTAGTATTCCGCCGCTACTATCTGAAGAAGATGGGAGTGCCAGAGAGCGCCGCCCGCCTTGTCCGGGTCACTGGCCGAAGCATGGAGCCAACCCTAAACGATGGCGATGTAGTGGGCGTTAACACGCAGGAAACCACTATAAGGGATGGCAAGACCTATGCCATATGCCAGGCGGACCTTCTGCGCGTGAAGACGCTCATAGCTTTGCCGGATAGCATCATCATCCGCTCAATTAACCGCTCTGAGTACCCCGACGAAGTGGTATCAAGAGAAGAGTTCCTTCGTGACGTGCGCGTCATTGGAAAAGTTTTCTGGTCGTCTCATAGCTGGTAATCACTTCCCCACGCCCTCGTAATAGCCAAAAGCCCACTTCGGTGGGTTTTTTTGTGCCTATCTAAAAATAAATCTCTTTAGTTATCAAAGATAAAATCACCAAAGCAATATAATTATATCTTTGGCTATTTACACTCATAATAGCTTTAGATATATTTACCCCATCAGCAGGACGCACCGCACCACCGACACGATGTCGCGCTCTTTAACAACGAGGAATTCTACCGCCGCTTGCGGTAGACCAAAGCGCAGTAGCCTTTGGGATTGGATGAATGCGCAGGCTGATGCGCACCAGGATCGTAACCTAAGTC
>NZ_JASCAQ010000040.1:0-227616 GCF_029967685.1 Erwinia sp. V90_4
CCGCAGGGAGCGTCTTTTGCCGTTCCGGCGTGCTCAGGCTGAGCTCAGACCGGTTCGCGGACGTTTAGCGATGGAAGTCATTTCTGGGGCTCCCTCAGAGGTCACCCCTACGACAAAATACTGACCTTCTTTTCGCTCAAGCCGCTATTTATTTCATCTCTACCTGATAAAAAATATGCTTACCGAAGGGATCGACTTCGTAACCGCTCACCTCTTTGCGCACCGGTTCGAAAATGGTTGAGTGCGCAATCATCACCGCTGGGGCCTGGTCGTGCATGATCTGCTGCGCCTCCCGGTACATCGCCACGCGCTTGTCGTGATCCTGCTCGGCGCGCGCTTTGCTAATCAGCTGGTCAAAGGGCTGGTAGCACCACTTCGACGAGTTTGACCCACCGTTGGCCGAAGTACAGCTGAACAGCGGACCGAAGAAGTTATCGGGATCGCCGGTCGCGGTGGTCCAGCCCATCAGCGCGGCCTGGTGTTCGCCGTTTTTCACCCGTTTGAGGTACTCCCCCCATTCGAAGCTGACGATATTCGCTTTGATGCCCACTTTCGCCCAGTCAGCCTGGATCATTTCGGCCATGCGTCGCGCGTTCGGGTTATAAGGGCGCTGCACCGGCATCGCCCACAGGTCAATGCTGGTGCCAGGGGCTATTCCGGCTTCTTTCAGCAATGCCTTGGCTTTTTCTACGTCGTAATCGTAATCCTTCAGGTCCTGGTCAGCACTCCACACCCCCGGCGGCAGCAGATTTTTCGCTGCGGTGCCGGTGCCCTGGAATACCGCTTCGATAATCGCCGGTTTGTTGATCGCCATACTCAGCGCCTGGCGCACTTTGACGTTATCCAGCGGGGCTTTCTGGGTGTTAAACGCGAGGAAACCGGTGTTGAGCCCGGCCTTCTGCATCAGAGTGATATTTTTGTCTTCGCCCAGTCGCTTAAGGTCGGCAGGGTTTGGGAATGGCATCACCTGGCATTCGTTTTTCTCCAGCTTGGCAGCACGTACCGAGGCATCAGGGGTGATGCTGAATACCAGACGATCCAGTTTCGCTTTGCCCTGCCAGTAGTCCGGGAAGGCACGGTACAGAATGCGCGCGTCCTTCTGGTACTGCACCAGCTCAAATGGCCCGGTGCCGATAGGGTCGCGGTCCACTTTCTCCGGCGTGCCGGCCTTTAGCATCGCATCGGCATATTCGGCGGAGAGGATCGAAGCAAAATACCAGCCGAGATCGGCGAGGAATGGCGCCTCGGCATGGGCCAGCGTAAAGCGCACGGTGTGGTCGTCCACCTTCTCAATTTTTTGCAGCAGCGTGCCAAACTCCAGGCTTTCAAAGTTGGTGTAGCTGCCGTTAGAGACGTTGTGATACGGGTTAGCCGGATCTTTCTGCCGCATAAACGAGAAGATAACGTCGTCGGCGTTGAAATCGCGCGTCGGCTTATAGCTTTTACTGCTGTGGAACTTGACGCCTTTGCGCAGGTGGAAGGTATAAACCTTGCCGTCCGGGCTGATATCCCAGCTCTCGGCGAGGCTCGGGATCAGGTCGGTGGTACCCGGTGTGAAATCCACCAGGCGGTTATAAATCGGCACCGCGCTGGCATCCACGCTGGTGCCGGAGGTGTACAGCTGAGGGTTAAAGTTTTCCGGCGACCCTTCCGAACAGAACACCAGCGTTTTTGCCGCTGCCCCAGAGGCCACGGTGAGCGCCAGAGCCGCCAGTACCGTGCGTAATACCACTTTCTTCATCTCCATCCTCGCTTTTTATTTGACTTTGTCAGGGGGTGATGCGTAAAACAAAAAGATATCTGTTTAATAAATAACACGATTGGCAACTCTACAGAACCTTTATAGTTCGCGACAAATAAGGAAACGTTATGACCGACAACCTGGCGAGCCAGCTGACTCAGCGTTTTTATCGTTATCTGGCCGTTACCAGCCAGAGTGATGCCGCAGCAACCGTGCTGCCGAGCACGCCGGAACAGCATCAGATGGCGCAAATGCTGGCTGACGAGCTGCGCCAGCTCGGGCTGGAAAAGGTGGTGATTGATGAGTTTGCTACCGTTACCGCCGTTAAGCCCGGCAACCGCCCTGATGCGCCGCGCATTGGCTTTATCACCCATATCGATACCGTCGACGTCGGGCTGTCACCGCATATTCATCCGCAGACGCTGCGCTATGAGGGTGAGGATCTGTGCCTGAACCAAGCGCAGGATATCTGGCTGCGCAGCGCGGAACACCCGGAGATCCGCGCCTATCATGGCCAGGAAATCATCTTCAGCGACGGCACCAGCGTGCTCGGCGCCGACAATAAAGCGGCGGTCACGGTGGTGATGACGCTGATGGAAAACCTGAATGCGCAGCACGCCCACGGCGATATCGTGGTGGCGTTTGTGCCGGATGAAGAGATCGGCCTGCGCGGTGCGAAGGCGCTGGATTTAAAAGCCCGTTTTGACGTCGATTTTGCCTACACTATCGACTGCTGCGAGCTGGGCGAAGTGGTTTATGAGAACTTTAACGCCGCTGCCGCTGAAATCCGCCTGACCGGTGTAACAGCACACCCGATGTCGGGCAAAGGGGTGCTGGTCAATCCGCTGCTGATGGCGTGGGACTTTATCAGCCACTTCGACCGTCAGCAGACACCGGAGCATACCGAGGGGCGCGAAGGCTACACCTGGTTTAACGACATGCAGGCCAACGCCAGCGAGACGCGTCTGAAGGCTTCAATTCGTGATTTTGACCTCGCCAGTTTTGCCGCACGCAAACAGCAGATGCATGACGTGGCGGAGAAAATCCGTCAGGCCTACCCAACCGGAAAAGTTGAAGTCAGCATCAGCGATACCTACAGCAATATCAGCAATGCCATTGGCGACGATCGCCGCCCGATCGAACTGATCTTTGAGGCGATGAAGCAGTTAGAGATTGAACCGAAGGTGATCCCAATGCGCGGCGGCACCGATGGCGCTGCACTGTCGGCCAAGGGTCTGTTAACGCCGAACTTCTTTACCGGGGCGCATAACTTCCACTCGAAATTTGAGTTCCTGCCGATCCCGTCGTTTGTGAAATCTTACCTGCTGGCAGAGAAAATTTGCCTGCTGGCAGCGGAGTGATAGTCGGCGGAAAGAAATACGGTCGAGGCATGCCTCGACCCTACGATCCGTAGCCGGTCGGGTATCCAGCAACATTATCAAAGGGGGCGGGCATGCCCGACCCGCTTCACATTACTGCTCGAAGACATACACGCGTATACGGTGCCCGTCCGGGTCACAGGCGGTAAAGGTATAGCCAAAGTCCATCTCCGTTGGCACCTGCAGGATCTCAATCCCCCACTGCTGCCACTGGCTGAAACAGTCATCTACTTCGCTACGGCTTGCTGCGGCCAGCACGATCTCTGCCTGGCTGCTGCCCGCGGCTACCGCCGGTTCTACCCCCGAGCGCGCCCATAATCCCAGTCGGCAGGCTGAGGGCAGCGCCAGCATGGCGAAAGTCTGGGATAGCTCGACCGGACTCACATTGAGAATTCGTTGGTAAAATTTAGCGCTACTTGCCGGATTAGTAACATAGAGGATGGTGAATTGAAGCGCGTTCATAGGGGTTCCCGTTTAGTTGATTCGACAGGAAGAGCCTAAGTCACCTTACTGACAGTTTTTGTCAGTAGCCAAAACCCTGGGCTTCAATCCCCTGCTGGGTGCGCCACTGCTTGACCAGTAAGGTGCGGGAACGGTGATAACGCTGCGAAGTGATCTGCATCTTAACAATGCGGTCGAGGCGGAAATGGCGAAAGTCCTGACGCAGTTCGCACCAGGCCGCCAGCAGCTGTACCTGATCAAAAAAACCAATCGCAATTGGCCATAGCGTGCGCTGTGATGCCACGCCCTGCAAATCCAGATAGTCGATCAGAATAATGCTCTGTTGGTCAATAGCCCGGCGCAGCGCGGCTACATCCAGGGCGATGATGCTGGCCGACGACGCCGGGCCGACCATCAGTGCAGAGAGTTCCAGCTTAGTACGCAGTGAATCCGGCAAAACATCAGCGATTTTGCTCAGCGCGGAGTGTGCCGCCGTGGACAGTTCGCTATCGGCTCGACGCGCCACCCAGCGCGAGCCCAGCACCAGTGCAGCGATTTCCTGCTCGCTGAACATCAGCGGCGGCAGGGTAAATCCCGGCCGCAGCACATAGCCCAGCCCGGCTTCACCGACAATATTGGCGCCCTGCTGCTGCAGCGTGGCAATGTCGCGATAAAGAGTGCGGCAGCTGACTGAAAGCTGGCTGGCAAGATGCTGCGCCGTCACCGGGAAACGATGATTACGCAGTATCTGCAGCAGGTCGAGCAGGCGTTGAGCGCGTGACATAGCCGGTGAATCAAAGGGGGCGGGCATGCCCGCCCCACCCTGATTATTTTACTGACACATCAATGCCGGGGAAGAACTTGGCAGCCAGCCTGGTGACGGTGCCGTCAGCCTGTACTTTAGCAATCGCCGCATCGAGATCCTGCTTCAGCTTAGCGTCGTCTTTACGCAGGCCAAAACCGATTCCCACGCCCAGCACCTGCTCATCCTCTACCGCTTTAACGGCGAAGCTGTAACCCTTGCCCTGCGGCTTGTCGAGGAAGCCGGACTGACCGGCAGCAGACATCACCAGCGTACCGTCGAGGCGGCCAGCATCCATGTCGTTGTACACCTGGTTCTGGTCCTGATAGGAGGTTACGGTCACCCCCTGCGGCTCCCAGTGCTTCTTAGCGAAGGTTTCCTGTACGGACCCTTGCAGCACGCCTACGCTTTTACCTTTCAGGCTCTCCACGGTTGGCTGCAGGCCAGAACCGGTTTTCACAATCAGCATGCTGGGAATACGGTAAATAGGCTTGGTGAAGCCGATGCTTTTCATGCGTGCTTCGGTGATATTCATCGCCGAGTTAATGGCATCAAACTTCTTCGCCGCCAGTGCCGGGATTAAGGCGTCAAAGCTGCTCTCAACCCAGCTGCACTTGAAGTTACCCGCCTGGCAAATGGCTTTGCCCAGCTCAATATCAAACCCTTCCAGCTCCCCGGAGGCATTGCGGCTTTCAAAAGGTGGATACTGTGATTCCAGCCCGTAGCGCAGCGTCTCCTGCGCCAGCGCGGACAAGGAACTCAACAGGCCTACCGCCACCAACAACGCGTTCAGCTTCTTCATGTACTTCCCCTCAAGTGTGATTAAGTTAGCGAGGCTTGACCTGGCAGAGTGCGCGTGCGCCCGCCTGCAAAGTGGCTTCGTCTTTTGCGAAAGAGAGACGGATTAATTTATTGTCGGTGCCATCGGTATAAAATGCCGACAGCGGAATGGTCGCCACACCATGATCAACAATCAGACGTTTTACCATTTCGCTGTCCGTCTCGTCACTGAAATCAGCATAGCTGGCCAACATAAAGAACGATCCCGCCGATGGCAGCAGCCTGAACGGCGAATCCTGCAGCAGCGTGGCTAAGGTGTCGCGCTTGCGCTGATAGAATTCGCACAGTGCCAGATAGTTAGCTGGCTGGCGCAGATAGTCGGCAAACGCTACCTGCATGGGGGTATCGGCGGAGAACATCATAAACTGATGCACTTTAACCACCTCCTCCATCAGCTGCGCCGGGGCTAACAGATAGCCGACGCGCCAGCCGGTCACGTGGAAAGTTTTACCGAAGGACGAGACAATCACGCTGCGCTGCGCCAGCTCCGGGTGGGTTGCCATGCCGTGATGCTTGCGGCCGTCAAACAGGATGTGCTCATACACTTCATCAGACAGCACCACGATATCGGTGTTGCGCGTCAGCGCTGCCAGCCGGTCGAGATCTTCGCGGCTCAGCACCTGTGAACTGGGGTTGTGCGGTGTGTTGATGATGATCATCCGCGTGCGCGAGGTGATCGCGGCGCTGACTTCCTCCCAGTTAATCGCAAACTCCGGCACCTGTAACTTCAGGCCAATGGCTTTCGCCCCCTGCAGGCGCACAATCGGCGCATAGCTGTCGAACGCGGGTTCAAAGAAGATCACCTCATCGCCCGCATGCACCAGCCCGGCAATCGCTGAGTAGAGCGCTTCGCTGGCGCTGGCAGTGATCAGCACTTCACTGCCCGCGTCATACTGCTGGCCGTAAAGCGTGTGGACTTTTTCCGCCAGCACGTCTCTCAGCGCGCCCAGCCCCGTCATCGGTGCATACTGGTTATGCCCCTGCTGCATGGCGCGGGTGACACCATCAACCAGCAGCGGGTCGCAAGGGAAGTTTGGTGCGCCCTGCGACAGGTTTATCGCGTTATGCTGCGCGGAGAGCTGGCCAATCACCGAGAAAATAGTGGTGCCAACATCGGGGAGTTTTGAGCGCTGCTGCACCGCTGAGGTGATGGTCATAGAAGCTCCAGTCGGAAGAAAAGTAATGATGCCAGTTCTACCTGGCGGCACTTGAGGCGACAAGCGAATTGTTGTCATAATAGCCATGACTTTTTAACATAGCTCAGAGAGCCTCTATGCCCCAGCGTCCGCTGCCGTTAAATGCCATTCATGCTTTTATCGTTGCTGCCCGTCACCTTAACCTGACGCGTGCGGCCAGCGAGCTGTGCATTACTCAGGGTGCGGTGAGCCGTAAAATTGCGGCGCTGGAAGCGTGGCTTGGTTTTACCCTGTTTGACCGCCACGCGCGCGGCCTGCATCTGACCCCGCAGGGGGCCAGCCTGTTGCCCGCGCTGCAAAGCGGCTATCAGCAGATGCACGACGCTGCGCAGCAGGCGAGCCGTCAGCACGCGGTGATCCGCCTGAAAGCCCCAACCTGTGCGATGCGCTGGCTGGTGCCAAAACTGGTGGCGCTGGAGAAGCAGCGCCCGGAACTGCATGTCTCCCTCACCACCACCGTTGAGCACAGCGGCCAGCTGGAAAATTTTGATGCCGCCATTGTTTACGGCAGCATGCCGCGCCACGGCGTGCTGCTGTTTGAAGAGGCATTAACTCCGGTGATGGCCGCCGCGCTGCTGCCCGAACCGGCCGTCACGCCCGCGTCGCTGGCCGCGATGACTTTTCTGCATCCCACCGCCGACAGCCGTGACTGGCAGCTCTGGCTCCAGGCCAACCGCCAGCCGCCGATCATGAAGCGTAACCAGCACTTTGCCACCATGGATCTGGCGATCAGTGCGGCCATTCAGGGGTTTGGCGTGACGGTGGCGGATGTGACGCTGATTGCGGAAGATCTGGCGATGCAGCGCCTGGTGGCGCCGTTTAGCGGCAGTGTGAAAACGGGGGCGGTTTACAGCCTGCTCCGCCGCCCGCCTGAGGAAGCGCCACCGCTGCTGGATGAGCTGGTGGCGTGGTTATCAGCGGGGAATTAGAACGCTACCCAGTCATCAGCGCCAGCCGCCGGGCTTTTTGCCAGGACAGGCGAAGGTGATGCGGCGCGCGCTGGCGATTTCAGCGCCGCACTTTTCACCGCAGGCTCGGTCGCCGACAGGCGGAATTTAGCCACCGACAGCGTCAGCTCTTCCGTCTGGCGCTCCAGCGCGCTGGCAGCGGCGGAGACCTGTTCAACCAGCGAGGCGTTCTGCTGGGTCACGCTGTCCATCTCGGAAATGGCGGTGCCGACCTGCGCAATGCCCTTACTCTGCTCTTCCGATGCCGAGGCGATCTGCTTCATGATCTCGGTCACTTCGCCTACCGAGTGCAGAATATCGTTCATGGTGCTGCCCGCCGCGTTCACCAGCTTCGACCCATCGTCAACCCGGCTGACCGAGTCGGCAATCAGGGTTTCAATCTCTTTGGCCGCGTTAGCACTGCGCTGCGCCAGGTTGCGCACTTCACTGGCTACCACGGCAAAACCGCGCCCCTGCTCACCGGCGCGTGCGGCTTCGACCGCAGCGTTAAGTGCCAGAATGTTGGTCTGAAAAGCAATGCTGTTAATCACCGTGGTAATTTCGGCAATCTTCTTCGAACTGCCGGCAATGCCTTCCATGGTGCTGACCACCTGACCCACCAGCTTGCCGCCTTTACCCGCGGTTGCTGAGGCGGTATCCGCCAGATCGCTGGCCTGACGCGCGTTATCGGCGTTGAACTTCACCGTAGCCGTGAGCTGCTCCATGCTGGCGGCAGTTTGCTCCAGCGCGGAGGCCTGCTCTTCGGTACGCGAAGAGAGATCGTTGTTACCCGAGGAGATCTCCGCTGCGCCGCGATAGATATTTTCGGTGCCGCTGCGAATTGAGCTGACCGCTTCGCGCAGGCTGTCCTGCATCGCGCGCAGTAAAGGCACCAGCTTGCCGACGCAGTTACGGCCAAAGTCATTCACCGGCTGGCTAAGGTCACCTTCAGCAATGACACGGAAGTGTTCGCGGATGGTGTCGAGCGGGCGCACCAGCATCACCACCAGATAGCGGTCGGTGAACAGTAAAATCAGCAGCCCGGCAATCACCGCCATCACCAGCACGCTTTTGGTGACGTTGGTCAGGTGATCGACGGTGATGCGCGTGTCATCCAGCTTGGCACCCGCCGCGCTGTTGAACTTTTCCACGCTGGCGCCAAATGCGCGGCTCAGCGCAGGCGTTACGCTGCTGGCCTGGCGGCGGAAATCATCAAGGCTGCCCTGCTTTGCCAGGTTCACCTGCGGAGCAACGCCCTCATCCAGCAGCTTCTGCCAGCTATCAATGGCACCCGCCGCATACTGGGCATCAAGCGGGCCGGGAGACTGTTTTTTAAAATCGGCCAGCAGCGTGGTCATGCTATCCAGCGCTTTCTGCACGGAGGCCATATCTTCTGGCTTTTTAGATTCGATGGCCCGCGACAGACGAGTAATCACCCGAAAATACTGGTCGTTACCCTTACTCAGCGTGGTCATCTGGCTTACCAGGTGACGGTCAACGTCGTTACCCTTTGCCAGCTGGTTCAGAGAATAGACGCTGTAGCCGCCAACGCCTCCCCAAAGCAGGCAAAACAGGCCGAGGATCCACAGCATAATGGCGCGGATCGTGTAGTTCTTTAATAAGTTCATAGGGACTCCGTAACCTGGTGATACCGAATAAAAGTGATGACATAAGTGGGCTATCAAGAGAGTTATCGGCAAATTACGAAGAAACAGTTAAGAAAAATACACGATTAATATTGTTGATTCCGCAGCCTGTTTTTAGTGCTGATGTAATATAAGTGATTGCTATGAAGCGATATTTAACTTTTTTAAGTTATTTAAAACACAGCAGTAATCATTAACTATTACCGCTGCGTGATTATTATTTAGTGTTTAAGATGGACAAGGGCCTTCATCAGCAGGCGGAAAACCTGCATGCGGCGGCGCATAAACCGTTTTTCAATATGGATATCGGCCAACCCGTCCTGACCGAAGCGCAGGGTAACATCCTGTGAAGGATGCCAGGCAGGCCAGCTCACCTCACCGCCGATCTGATGGGAAAACTCGGTGATATCGCGGGCAAAGCTTAGCCAGTATTCACTGACGCGCCGGGCGAACTGGTGGTCACCTGCGGTAAAGGCGCGATCGGCTTCGCCCGGCGGCATCTGCCCCAGCGTATTGAGAACGTACGGCACTTCATTGCCGTGCCAGGTGCCGTGCGGGTAGATATCGCGGGCATTTTCGGAAACATAATCGAAGTAGTAGCGCCAGCCCGGAATGCCAATGCGGTGCTGTGCCAGGGCCATAACATAGCCCAGGGTGGTGAAACTCATATCGCGCGCGACCTGGCGGCCCAGCTCAATGTCATCCCAGACGCCGGGATATAACAGCTTAATTAAGCGCAGCGTCAGGGGCTGATTGGCGCGCAGCCTGGCGATCACCTTCGCGGCATCGACACCAAAATAGTTCAGCACGCTGGCTTCATCACTGTTACTGCCAATTATCAGCGGCAGACGCTGCTGTTTGCCAGCATTGAATACGTTAAGCATTGGCTGAGGCAATACGCAGTCACCGCTGATGGCGACTGGCCCGGTTCCCAGCGAACTGTCCAGCGACCAGAAGGCTTCGGCGGGCAGCGCGCGCAGCTGTTCTGCCGTCGCTTCGCCAAGTGCAAAATGGCTGGCCAGCGCCTCGCCCTTCTTTAACGCTTCGGTACGGGGGACGTCAGGTAAAGAGTAAGCGCTCTGCGCAATGCCTTTGTGGAATAGACCCTGCGCCAGCGGCGAAGCAAACAGTGACAGGACGCTGCGGGCACCCGAGGATTCGCCCATCAGCGTGACATTGTGCGGGTTGCCGCCAAAGGCATGAATGTTACGTTGCACCCACTGCAGGGCGCTGATCTGGTCGAGCAAGGCGAAATTATTTATCACTTCACCTTTGGCGTACTCGCGGTCCAGCGCCGGATGGGCGAAGAAGCCCAGATGACCCAGGCGATAGTTGATCGTCACCACTACCGCGCCGCGCTGTGCCAGCGGTGCGCCAATGTACGGCGTCAGCCCACCTGAACCGACGGCGTAGCCGCCACCGTGGATCCACACCATCACCGGCAGCGGTGAAGATGGCTCGACATCGGGCGTCCAGACGTTGAGATATAAGCAATCTTCGCTGAAGGTGCCAGGGTCGCCTCCGCCAACGGCGAGGCAGTATTCGCGGCTTTGCCAGCTGGCAAAGCCCCATGCGCTGGCATCCTTTTCCCCTTCCCAGGGCGGGACCGGTTTCGGCGCTCTCCAGCGCAGCGGGCCGACGGGCGGAGCGGCGTAAGGGATCCCTTTAAAAACAAATACACCCTCTTCCACATTTCCTCGCAGACAGCCTTCTGCGGTATTAATCCGTAATAAACGATCGTTTCTCATTAGTTCATCCAAAACTGGCCTGCATTAATTATTTGCATGCGCAGGCAGAAAGTCCATAACGCCAGCTTATTTGCAGATTATGCTGATAGGTGATGAGTTTTTCACAATGCGATGATCCGCGGCTGCGATGCAGGATTTTTTGCCATAACGTTGAGGACCACTTTATGTTTTCCGCTATCAATAATGAATTTTCCCGCCTCGGCGACCATCCCGATTTGGGCAAGCTGGTGTTACGCGTTTCACTCGGGGCGCTGCTGCTGTTTCATGGAGTATTTAAGATCCAGCACGGCGTAGGCTGGATTGCACGCCTGCTGCACGCGCACGGCATCCCGGGGTTTGTCGCCTATGGCGCCTATTTCGGCGAGGTCGTTGCACCGGTGATGATTATCGTTGGCCTGCTGACCCGGCCGGCGGCGTTTGTTATCGCAGTCAATCTGGTGGTGGCAACGCTGCTGGTAAAAACCGGTGCGGTATGGGACAGAACCAGCGTTGGCGCATGGGCACTGGAAGGTGAAGCGCTCTATTTCTTCGGCGCGCTGGCGGTCATGTTTTTAGGGGCTGGCCGTTTTACCTTAGTGAAAAACAGCAGTTTGCAGTGATGTAAGGCGGGCTGACCGAAAAGAGGGTCAGCCCCACCGATTTATTGTGTCGCCCCAGGGTTAATCTGACCGCTGATAGCCATACAGATATTTCGCCACCAGCATCAGCGTGGTGAGCACCGCCGGAATGGCGAGGAATGAGAAGACATCGGTGATATTCCAGCCCATCGACAGCATCTGTGCCCCGGCAAAAGCGCTGAGGATAGCCCCGATACGACCAACGCCGTGCATCCAGCTGGAACCGGTCGCACGGGCGTGGGTGGGATAGTAGCTGGCGGATAATGCATTCATCCCGGTATTAGCACCGTTCAGGCAGAAGCCGCTGCAGAAAGCGATGGCGCTCAGCACCCATGCGTCCGGCGGAGCGTAGCCGATACAGACCGTGGCAATCGCACCGGTAAAATAGATAGCCGCCAGCGCCAGGTTGGCGTTAAAACGGTCCATCATCCAGCCCGCAAACAGTGACCCGACGGTCCCCCCCGCCTGGTACATCGCCGTAACCAGCGCTGCCTGCGTCACCGTCATTCCCACATCCTTCACCAGCGAGGGTAGCCAGGAGCCGATCAGATAGACGAGGAACAGCCCCATAAAGTAACTGCCCCACAGCATCATGCTGCCAAAAGCGTAGCGGCGCGATAACACCACTTTTATCGCCCCTTCACTGGCGACACTTTCACTGCGCGTAAAGCGGCTCTCATCGTTCACGCAGCCAGGATGCATCTTCTGCACAATGGCGCGGATCTCAGCGGCGGGTGCGTTGCGCGTCATCATAAAGCGCACCGATTCCGGCAGCCCGCGTAGCAGCAGAGGCACCAGCAACAGCGGCAGAACCCCACCCAGCACCAGCACCGCGTGCCAGCCAAAATTAGGGATCAGCCACGAGGCGGCAAACCCGCCGGTCGCCGCACCAAAGGTAAAGCCGCAGAACACCACGGTGATCAGGAAGGCGCGTTTGCGCTCCGGGGAGTATTCGGCCACCAGAGTACCGACATTAGGCATTGCTGCGCCCAGCCCAAGCCCGGTCAGGAAGCGAAACAGCATAATCTGGTCGAGGTTTTGCGAAAACGCGGTTGCCAGCGTCCACAGGCCGAAAAAGAAGACGCTGCTGATGATAATTACCCGGCGGCCAAAACGGTCTGCCAGCGGCCCGGCAAACATTGCCCCCAGCGCCAGACCGATCAGCGCAGCGCTGATCACCGCGCCAAGCTGGTGATTGGTCACGCCCCAGGCAGTTTTCAACGCAGGGGCGATAAAGCCCATCAGCGCGATATCCATACCATCCATGGCGACCACGGCAAAACTCAGGGCGATAATCCGTTTCTGATAGCGACTCAACGCCCCCTGATTAATCAACGCACGGATATCGATCGCTGCGCTACTGTCCACATCGCACTCCATAGCTGGCCTGGGTCAACCCCGCCAGATGATGTCGACTCGCTGAGGTTTGACTTAAAAAAGTGGCGGCTATCATAACGGATTGTTATGGAATTCTCCTGCCAGTTTTGTTCGTTTTTTCACGGTAATACGAACAAAAAGCCTGGTTAACCGCAAAAAGGCAGTGCGCCTGTTTTTTCTGCGGTTTTATAATCTGCCGATATAACCCCCAGGGCTTACCCGCATAAAAAGTGATGAATACGGCCATATAGCCGGTAAATGTTAATCAAAATTTGCAATAAGGTTAACAAAACGCTCAGATAGATCTTGCCAGTTTATCGCCGCCCTCATTACTCTGCGTTATGGACAAAAAATATCAGTTTAATCAGCGCATTCGTCTGCGCCATCTGCATACTTTCGTCGCTGTTGCTCAACAGGGGACGCTGGGCCGTGCCGCCGAGACCCTGTCTCTCAGCCAGCCTGCGCTGTCAAAGACGCTCAATGAGCTTGAGGAGCTGGCGGGCGTGCGTCTGTTCGAACGCGGGCGTCTCGGTGCCCAGCTCACCACCATGGGGGAACAGTTTCTGACCCATGCGGTGCGCGTGCTCGATGCGCTCAATCATGCCGGGCAGTCATTTAATCTGCCGGTGAAGCAAGACCCCGAAGTGTTACGCGTTGGCGTTCTGACCACCGTGGCGCTGGGCATGCTACCGTCAATTCTCGATCGTTTTCACCAGCAGCAGCCGCAGGCTATCGTTCAAGTGGCAACGCTGCACAATAATGTGCTGATTGCGGCAATTAAGGCGGGAGAGTTTGATGTCGGCATTGGCCGCATGGCCGATCCGGATTTGATGACCGGGTTAACCTATGAACTGCTGTTCCTGGAGTCGATGCGGCTGGTTGTGCATCCCGATCACCCGCTCTTAAGTGACAACGTCACCTTGTCGAAGGCGCTGTCGTGGCCGGTGGTCATCTCTCCGGAGGGCACAGCACCACGGCGCGTGGCGGAAGCAATGTTGAAGGAGCAAGGCTGCCAGCTGCCCGGCTCGCTGGTCGAAACCTCTTCGACCTCCCTCGCCCGCCAGCTGGCGCTGCGCTACAACTATGTTTGGTTTGTGCCATCCGGCGCCATCAAAGAAGATCTGCTGCACAACTCGCTGGCCGCGCTGCCCATTGCCCCACATGGCCCGGGGGAACCGGTCGGCATTATGACCCGCTCCGGCAGCAGTCTGACGCTGTGTGCAGAGATTATGCTGGCGACCATCCGTAAATCCCACTCCGGCTAACGGCTGCGTTTGGCGTGACGCTCGCGGTTTTCCAGCCGCGCCTGCTCGCTTTTACGCAATCCGACATAGCAGGCTCCCTCGCCGCCATCCTGAGTGCGCGCACAGCAAAAAGCCTGTACCTGCTCCAGCTGCGGCAGCCAGCGCATCAGATAGCTGCGAATAATATTGGCGTGCGAACGATCGTCACGCCCTTTGCCGTGAACGATCAGCAGATTACGCAGCCCGTGATGCTCCGCCTGCAGAATAAACAGATACAGCGCCTGGCGGCACTGTTCAACGCTCTGACGAATCAGATTGAGATTGGCCTGCGGCGGGTATTTGCCGAGGTAGAGTTTATCCAGCACCCCCTGCTGGATGCCTTCCGCCTTATATTCCAGCGGCACGGTAAGCGGAACAATATCCAGCAGCCCGCTGGTCAGGGGGTTATCTAACTGCAGATCCTGCTTGCGCGGTGCGGTGGGCTTAGGGCTCTTCATCCACACGACGTTGCTGCACTCTTTCAGCGGTTTGACGTCTTCCATCGCGTTTTTAAACAGATCCAGCTCATCAAGGTTGATGGTCATACTCACCCCCGGTCATTATCAAGTCGTGACCCTATTCGGCCAGAGCTGTGAGTTTAGCAAAAATCCGCCCGCGGTCACCTCTGTTGTTCAGGGGATAAAATGATGCAAAAGGGCATAAGGGCGAGAGAATTGGCGATAATACCCCCTTTAAACGCGGGTATTTTACACCGCGTTCACATTGATATTCCTTGACAATAACATCCCCATTTTTATTGTGCCTAAAACTGCTCAGATGAGTTTCATTCTGTAAGCGAAAAATGTAAAATTGATGTCAGTCAATTATCATCGAGCGTACATCATGATTCAGGAAAAGCGAATTGTTACCCGACGCATTCAATCAGGTGGTTGTGCTATTCACTGCCAGGATTGCAGCATCAGTCAGCTATGCATTCCCTTCACGCTTAACGAGCACGAACTGGATCAGCTCGATAATATCATCGAGCGAAAAAAACCGATTCAGAAAGGCCAGACGCTGTTTAAAGCCGGTGATGAACTGAAATCACTCTATGCGATCCGTTCAGGAACCATTAAGAGTTACACCATCACCGAACAGGGTGATGAGCAGATTACCGGTTTTCACCTTGCCGGTGACCTGGTTGGCTTTGACGCCATCAGCGCCAGCTCTCACCCCAGCTTTGCCCAGGCGTTAGAAACCGCCATGGTGTGTGAAATCCCTTTCGAAACCTTGGACGACCTTTCTGGTAAAATGCCCAGCCTGCGCCAGCAGATGATGCGCCTGATGAGCGGTGAGATTAAAGGTGACCAGGAAATGATCCTGCTGCTGTCGAAGAAAAATGCCGAAGAGCGCCTGGCTGCGTTTATTTATGGCCTGTCACGTCGCTTTGGCCAGCGCGGCTTCTCGCAGCGTGAATTCCGCCTGACCATGACCCGTGGCGATATCGGTAATTACCTCGGTTTGACGGTTGAAACCATCAGCCGCCTGCTCGGTCGCTTCCAGAAAAGCGGCATGCTGGCAGTGAAAGGCAAATACATCACCATTGAAAATCATCAAATCCTCTCGGAGCTTGCGGGCCAGAGCCACACGGTTGCCTGATAATTGCCGGGTCAATATTTGTTATTTTATTGATCCGGCAACAACTTTTCCTCTTTTTCCTTTGCCGCGATTGGGCTATCTTTAAACTGACACGCTCAGTGTAAGGAGAAATCGTTATGGCTCAGTATCAAAACATTCTTGTGGCTATCGACCCACAGCAGGACGATCAGCCTGCACTTCGCCGTGCTGTCTATTTGAATCAGCGCCTTGGCGGTAAAATTACCTGTTTTCTTCCTATTTACGACTTCTCCTACGAGATGACTACCCTGCTCTCCCCTGATGAACGCATCACCATGCGTAAAGGGGTGATCAGCCAGCGCACTGAGTGGATCCGCGAGCAGTCGCAGGCCTATCTCGCGGCCGGAGTGCAGATTGATATCAAAGTGATCTGGCATAACCGCCCGTACGAAGCCATTATCCAGGAGGTGCTGAACAACCAGCACGACCTGGTGATCAAGATGGCCCACCAGCACGACCGCCTGCAGGCGGTGGTCTTCACCCCGACTGACTGGCACCTGCTGCGCAAGTGCCCCTGCCCGGTTTGGATGGTCAAAGACCAGGCCTGGCCGGAAGGCGGTAAAGCGGTGGTAGCTGTTAACCTTGCCAGTGAAGAGCCTCATCACGATCCGCTGAATACCAAGCTGGTGAAAGAGACGCTGGAACTGGCGGAACGCGTCAACCATACCGAAGTGCATCTGGTTGGCGCGTACCCCGTCACGCCAATTAACATCGCGATTGAACTGCCGGACTTCGATCCCAGCGTGTATAACGATGCGATTCGCGGTCAGCATTTAGTGGCAATGAAAGCGCTGCGCCAGTCCTTCAGCATTGATGAAAAATTTACTCATGTTGAAAAAGGCCTGCCGGAGGAAGTCATCCCTGACCTGGCGGAACATCTGGATGCGGGTGTGGTGGTGCTGGGAACGATTGGCCGCACCGGGCTGTCCGCGGCCTTCCTTGGCAATACCGCCGAACAGGTGATTGACCACCTGCGCTGCGATCTGCTGGCGATCAAACCCGACGGCTTCACCTCACCGGTTGAACTGGATGACGACGAAGACGATTAAGCTTGCTTAAAAGGTTCAGGCGGCCCCGCAGGCCGCCTTTTTTATGCCGTTTCCGGCAGCTCTTTTTTCAGCAATCCCAGGATCAGCGCCGTCAGCAGCGATCCCGCCGCAATCGCCAGCAGATAGGCAGCGAGGTTGACGATGACATTGGGAATAAACATCACAAATATCCCGCCGTGCGGCGCGCGTGAGGCACAGCCAAACGCCATCGAGAGTGCCCCGGCCACTCCGGAACCCGCCACGATAGCCGGGATCACGCGTAACGGATCGGAGACCGCATAAGGGATCGCCCCTTCGGTGATAAACGACAGCCCCAGAACCCAGGTCACTTTACCCGTTTCCCGCTCGCTGCGGCTGAACTTACGGCGGAACAGCAGCGTCGCCAGGGCAATACCGAGTGGAGGTACCATTCCCGCCGCCATGCAGGCCGCGATAGGCCCGTAGATGCCGCTCGACATCAGCCCGATGGCGAACATACAAACGGTTTTATTCAGCGGACCGCCCATATCAAAAGCCACCATCATGCCAAACAGTAAGCCGAGTATCGCGGAGTTGGTGTGCCCGAGCGCATTCAGGAAAGCGGTCAGCCAGCCCAGCAGCAGCTTGATGGGTTCGCCAATTAGCCACACCATCAACGCACCGGTGATCAGCACGCTCAGCAGCGGGACAATCAGGATCGGCTTCAGCCCGGCTATCGCCTGCGGCAGTTTAATATGGCGCACAATCAGCAGCGTCACGTAGCCGGCGATAAACCCGGCAATCAGCGCCCCAAGAAAGCCGGAGCCGGTGTGAATAGCCATCATGCCGCCCACTGCGCCGGAGACAATGCCCATTTTTCCACTGATTGACTGACTGATGCCCAGCGCGAGTATCGGCAACATCAGGGCAAACGCCGAGCCGCCGCCAATATCCGCCAGCATTTTCGCCAGCGGGCTAAAACTGGCGTCCCCCGGCGTGGCTGCAGTAATGCCAAAAGAGAAGCTGAGCGCGATCAGTATCCCTCCTGCCACCACAAACGGGATCATCAGGTTCACCCCGGTAATCAAATGGACATAGACTGAGGAGAGCAGCGAACTGCTGCCTGCTGCGGCCGGCACCGGCTCTTCGCTCAGGGTTTCCAGGCGATGCGGCACCAGTTCGCCACCGGTTATCGCATTCAGTAGTCCTTCAGCATCTCTGGCCGCACGCGCCACCGGAACCTCGATAATGTTTTTATGCTGGAAGCGCCCCATTTCGACTCTCTTATCTGCGGCGATCAGCACAATGTCGGCGGCCGCGATATCCTCCGCGCTAAGGATGTATTGACTCTCAATGGCACCCTGTGTTTCCACGCGCAGGGACAGGCCCAGTTTTCTCGCCGCTTTTTTCAGATTGCTTTCGGCCAGATAGGTATGGGCCACACCGGTAGGACAGGCGGTGATGGCAATGATATTCATGGATGTTCTCCGGTAATTATTGGTGTAGGGTCCGGCCGGAGTCTTATCTAAGCAGAGGCAAAACTGGAAAACACTACCAAATAGTGTCCCGGGCGGTGGACAACACCTGTACTCTCACAAAAAAACCGCGGAAGACCTTTATTTGCCTTAAATTAATAATGATTAATTCAAGTTCGCATTAACATTGCCAAATAAAGTCGCTAAACTATCGCCTTTCATTCACTCTGCAGGGATTGCCAGATTGGTTTCATTCTATCGCCTGTCACAGCGCCGCTTGCCCGCTCTGATCGCCATTCTGGCGGTATTGCTGCTGTTTATTGCGCCGGATGTTTCCAAAACGCTGGAGAGTTATCGCACCTCCGCCGGCAGCGAAATGAGTGCGCATCACCCTGTAGAGATGATGATGGATGGTATGTCCATGCCCGCGATGTCCAGCCACGCCGCGATGATGATGCACGCCGGTTCTGGTGAAGCCATGCATCATGATATGGGCAGCGAGATGGGTATGATGGGCGAATTTGCCTGCGGTTACTGCCAGCTTCTGGTCCATATGCCGCTGCTGCTCTGCCTGTTTATCGCCTTTTTCTGGCTGATATGCCTGATTGCCTGCACCCCGCCCGCGTTAATTCTTCCCGCTTATCACGTCACTTTCTTCCCCGGTATTTGCCAGCCTCGTGCCCCGCCGCTGCTTTAATTCCTTTCGCTGATTAATACAATTATTTCACTGCGGATAACTCCGTCGGAAAGCGTTGTCCTTTTTATATGTGCCCTGCACAGGACCACGCACGCCTGAATATTATTCCGGGTTTCCAGGCGAGTTATTTAGACAGAATTACCGTTTAAAAAGGAATTAAGCATGAAAGTCATTTACCTGCCGCTGTCGCTATTGAGCGTGGCAATTATTGCTGCCTGCCCACATCTGGCCGCGGCGCATGATGTCGTGCCGGATGAGACGGGCGTGATGACCGTCACCGCGCCGCTGACCTCCCCGCTGGAGATTGTCACTTCGCCAAAAACCCCGCGCCAGCCGGTACCCGCCAGCGACGGCTCCGACTATTTGAAAACCATTCCGGGCTTTGCGCAGATTCGTAACGGTGGGACCAACGGTGACCCGGTGTTTCGCGGTATGTTCGGCTCGCGCATGCGCATCATGACCGACGGCGGTGAAATGCCCGGTGCCTGCCCGGCGCGCATGGATGCCCCCAGTTCATATATCTCCCCGGAGAGTTACGACCTGTTGAGCATCACCAAAGGCCCGCAAACCGTACTTTGGGGGCCGGGCAACTCGGCGGGCACCGTGCGCTTTGACCGTGAGCCGCCCAGCTTCGACCAGCCCGGCATTCAGGGCAACGCCAGCCTGCTGGGCGCGTCGAATAATCGCTGGGATCAGAGTGCTGACCTCAGCGTGGGCAGCGAACAGGGTTATCTGCGGGTGATTGGCAACCACTCTATTTCGCAGGACTACAAGGACGGCAACGGTGACCGCGTGCCGTCGCGCTGGAACAAATGGAACAGCGACGTCGCGCTGGGCTGGACGCCGGATAAAGATACGCTGGTTGAGCTGACTGCGGGGCGCGGCAACGGCGAAGCGCGCTACGCCGGGCGCAGCATGGATGGCTCCCAGTTCAAGCGTGAGAGCCTCGGCATGCGGGTGGAGAAATCGAACATCGGCGAGGTACTCGACAAATTTGAAGCACAGATGTACTACAACTATGCCAATCACATCATGGATAATTACAGCCTGCGCAGCCCGGGCAGCATGCCGGGAATGTCCACCCATATGGATATGAGCATGCCGATGGCGATGCAGCTCGATCGCCGCACCGTTGGTGGCCGCTTTATGGGTACCTGGTTATGGTCTGACTTTGAACTGAAAAGCGGGATGGATATGCAAACCAGCACCCATCGTAACCGCAGGAATAACGACTGGCGCAAAGATGCCCGCTTTCACGATGTTGGCGCCTTTGGTGAACTGAGCTGGAGCATTGACCCGCGCAATAAGCTGGTGAGCGGTGCGCGACTCGACCGCAGCTGGGTGGACAATTTTAGCGCTTCCGGCGAGGGTGCAAGGAGCGATACAATGCCCGCCGGGTTTATGCGGCTGGAACATACGCTGGATAGCCTGCCGCTGATGATGTATGCCGGGGTGGGCTATACGGAGCGTTTCCCGGATTACTGGGAGCTGTTCTCCCCCAGCTACGGCGCAGATGGGCACAGCGCGGCGTTTGACACAGTGAAAGCGGAGAAAACCACCCAGCTGGATATCGGCGCCAAATATTCCGGCAAGCGCATGGATGGCTGGGTTTCGGCTTACCTGGGCCACGTCAGAGACTTTATTCTCTTCAGCTACGATCCGAACAACGCTTATGTCAGCCGCGCCGATAATGTCAACGCCACAATTATGGGTGGTGAAGCGGGCCTGAGTTATAAATTAACGGAGAGCCTGACTGCAGACGGCAGCCTGGCATATTCATGGGGGCAGAACGGCTCGGATCGTCGCCCGCTGCCGCAGATGCCGCCGCTGGAGAGCCGACTGGGTCTGACCTGGAAACAGGGAAGCTGGAGCACGACCGGCCTGCTGCGTATGGTGGGGCCACAAAACCGTATCGCGTTAAATGAAGGCAACGTGGTCGGCAAAGATTTCGAGCGCAGCGCCGGGTTCAGCATCTTTTCCGCCAATGCCGCGTATGAAGTGACGAAAAACGTCAAGATTAGCAGCGGCGTCGACAATATTTTCAATAAAGCGTACAGCGAGCACCTGAATCTGGCAGGCAACAGCGTCTTTGGCTATTCCGCCAGTACCCCAGTGAATGAGCCAGGCCGCACCTGGTGGGCAAAAGTTAACGTTAAATTCTGAATCACCGTACAGGAGTACATAACATGTCACTATTTCCACCGGGCAAGAAACGCCGCCAGTTCTTTACCGCTCAGGCCTGCGTGCTGGTTTGCGCCATCATTGTGATGACCAAGGCGATGATTGGCGGAGCGATCAACGAGTACAATATGCCGTTTTCCACCTGGCCCGTTGAGCTGTATGTTTCAGAGTTCTTTATGATTACCATCTATAGCGTGGTCTTCACCCTGCTGCTTTCAGTGCCGCTGTGGTACTGGTTTATTGGCGAGCAGGATCCGTCCGGTAAATGATAAAAAAGGGCTGACCCAGCTAGCGGTCAGCCCTTACAGAACACATCCGGGCGGGGCATGCCCCGCCCCTACGATCTGTGTAGGAGTCAGGCATGTCATTGCCCAGACGCAGATCTTAGGAGTCAGGCATGTCATTGCCCAGACGCAGATCGTAGGAGTCAGGCATGTCATCGCCCAAACACAGATCGTAGGGGTCAGGCATGTCATCGCCCAAACACAGATCGTAGGGGTCAGGCATGCCTGACCCTGTTGTTACAGCGCTTTCAGAATTGCCTCGACGCTCTCTTTCGCATCGCCAAACAGCATCTGCGTGTTCTCTTTAAAGAACAGCGGGTTCTGCACCCCGGCATAACCGGTATTCATCGAGCGTTTAAACACCACTACGTTTTGCGCTTTCCACACTTCCAGTACTGGCATGCCCGCGATTGGGCTGCGCGGATCTTCCTGCGCTGCCGGGTTAACGGTGTCATTGGCGCCGATAACCAGCACGGTGTCAGTGTCGGTGAAATCATCGTTGATCTCATCCATCTCCAGCACGATGTCATACGGCACTTTAGCTTCCGCCAGCAGCACGTTCATATGACCGGGCAGACGACCGGCAACCGGGTGAATACCAAAACGCACCTTGATACCGCGCTCGCGCAGTTTGGCGGTGATATCTGCCACCGGATACTGAGCCTGCGCTACCGCCATGCCGTAGCCCGGCGTGATAATCACCGAGGTGGAGTTTTTCAGCAGTTCTGCGGTGCCTGCGGCGTCGATTTCGCGGTATTCGCCCATCTCTTCACCTTCACCGGTTGAGCTGCTGTCGGTGCCGAAGCCCCCGGCGATCACGCTGATAAAGGAACGGTTCATCGCCTTACACATAATGTAAGAGAGGATCGCACCGCTTGAACCCACCAGCGCACCGGTCACAATCAGCAGATCGTTGCTGAGCATAAAGCCCGCTGCCGCCGCTGCCCAGCCCGAATAGGAGTTCAGCATGGAAACCACCACCGGCATATCCGCCCCGCCGATTGATGCTACCAGGTGCCAGCCAAATGCCAGCGCGATCACCAGCATGACCACCAGCGCAAAGGTCTGAGCGCCAACGCTGTCGCTGCGCACGAAGATAATCAGCAGCGCCAGTGACACCACCAGCGCCAGCAGATTCAGCTTGTGGCGATGCGGCAGGGCCAGCGGTTTAGAGGAGATCTTGCCGCACAGCTTGCCAAACGCCACGATGGAACCCGTAAAGGTCACTGCACCGATAAAGATACCGATGAAGATCTCAGTCAGGTGAATGTTTTCCATCACCGGCAGCAGGCCCGGGCCGTGGTCCAGGTAGCTGTTAAAGCCAACCAGCACCGCCGCCAGGCCAACAAAGCTGTGCAGCATCGCCACCAGCTCTGGCATTTCAGTCATCTCGACTCTCTTCGCCAGACGGATGCCGATGGCGCCGCCAATCACCATCGCCAGCAGGATCCAGGCAACGTTGCCAGAGTCCGGGCCAAAGATGGTGACCACCAGCGCCAGCGCCATCCCGCTGATGCCAAAAATATTCCCCTGCTTAGAGGTTTCATGTTTAGACAGCCCGGCAAGGCTGCAAATAAACAGGATTGCAGCAACGATATATGCTGCAGTCACTAATCCGGAAGACATGGACTACCCCTTAGTTTTTACGGAACATTTTCAGCATGCGCTGGGTGACGGTGAAGCCACCAAAGATATTGATGCTGGCAATCAGCACCGCGACGAAGGACAGGAAGCTGACCCAGCCGCCGTGACCGATTTGCAGCACCGCGCCGACCACAATAATGCCGGAAATGGCATTAGTGACCGACATCAGCGGCGTATGCAGCGCGTGGCTGACGTTCCACACCACGTAATAGCCGACCACGCAGGAGAGCGCGAACACGGTAAAGTGGGAGAGGAATTCCGGCGGAGCAACGTTTGCCAGCCAACCAAACAGCACGATAGCCAGCACGATCAGACCGTACTTGCGCATCGGTGATACGGGTTTAGCTGCGGGTTTTTCCACCTGTACCTGGGCCGCTGCGGCTTTCGGCGCGGCAGAAACCTGAATCGGTGGCGCAGGCCAGGTGACTTCACCCTCGCGGATCACCGTCACGCCACGCACCACCACATCGTCGAAATCAATGACGATGTTGCCATCTTTCTCTTTGCACAGCAGCTTCATCAGGTTCACCAGGTTGGTGCCGTAAAGCTGGGAAGACTGCGTTGGCAGGCGGCTTGGCAGATCGGTATAGCCAATAATTTTCACCCCGTTCGGGCTGGTGGTCACGGTATCCGCTACGGTCAGCTCACAGTTCCCGCCGTTTTGCGCGGCGAGATCGACAATCACGCTGCCCGGTTTCATTGAGGCGACCATTTCAGCCGTGATCAGCTTCGGCGCCGGTTTACCTGGAATCAGTGCGGTGGTGACAATAATGTCCACTTCTTCAGCCTGAGCGGCAAACAGCGCCATTTCAGCTTTAATAAAAGCTTCAGACATCACTTTGGCATAGCCGTCACCGCTGCCCGCTTCCTCTGCGAAATCCAGCTCAAGGAACTCGGCGCCCATACTTTGCACCTGCTCTTTAACTTCCGGACGCGTATCGAAGGCGCGCACAATAGCACCCAGGCTGCGAGCCGCGCCGATAGCGGCCAGGCCAGCAACGCCGGCGCCAATCACCATCACTTTGGCTGGCTGAACTTTACCGGCGGCGGTGATCTGCCCGGTGAAGAAACGGCCAAACTCGTGAGCGGCTTCAACAATGGCACGATAGCCGGCAATGTTAGCCATTGAGCTGAGGGCATCCAGCGACTGCGCGCGTGAAATACGCGGCACCGAGTCCATTGCCATCACGGTGACGTTGCGCGCTGCCAGCTTCTGTAGCAGCTCAGGGTTCTGCGCTGGCCAGATAAAGCTAACCAGCGTGCTACCCGCGCGCGTTAAGGCGATCTCTTCATCGGTTGGTGCGTTAACTTTCAACACGATATCGGACTGCCAGACAGTGACGGAATCGGTAATGGTTGCCCCTACCGCCTCAAAGGCTGCATCTTCGAAACTGGCGAGTTTACCGGCGCCGCTCTCAACCGCAACGCTGAAACCCAGTTTGAGCAGCTGTTCAACCGTCTTCGGCGTTGCTGCTGCGCGGGCTTCATTGGCCAACCGCTCTTTGGTAATACCAATAAGCATAATCTTCCCTTTCTTCAGAGAGTACGATGGTTTGTTCTCAAGATCCCGATCGATATGACCGAAACGCTAACTGTTGCAAACTGCTTATAACCTACTGAAAATATTTATTTCGATCCAGCCACCATCAGGCTTTTCGTAGACTAACCTATAAAAATTCAGTTTATAGTCCAATAAGCACTATTTTGGACCTGAATCACAGCCAATCAAACGCATAATGTGCTACGATATTTTTTAACAATTAGAGTAAATATGTAGCAAAAAAAGTATTGTTTAACAATGCATTAACGGGATAAGTGGTCATTATTACCACCGTAAGTGGTTAACCGTCTGCAAATGACACGATTCAGCCAGCTTTCCTGGTTATTCTGAAATAAAGAATTATCGCTGGTCTTCCTGCACACAAAATCGCTGAGACAGCGCGCATTATTACATGTAATAATCGGGCGCTAATCTGTTACACATCAAGAGTCCAGCACGTTTTCGTACTCAATTTTTGCGTAAGGCGAAGGATTAATTTTTATGAAGCTGAAGAACACCATTCTGGCCTCAGCCCTGTTGTCGATGACGGCATTGAGCGCCCACGCGGCCCAGGAACTGACCCCGGAGAAAGCGGCGGCGTTGAAGCCATTCGACCGCATCACCATCAATGGCCGTTTCAATTCCATTGGCGATGCCAACGATGCCGTGTCTAAACGTGCTGATTCAATGGGCGCTGCTTCCTATTATGTGCAGGGCATCAATGATACCAACGGCAACGGCGGTAACTGGAGCGTGACGGCGGATGTTTATCATGCCGATGCACCCGCAGCGCCAAAAAATAAAGACCGTATTATTAACGGCGTACGCGAACTGACTAAATCAGAAGCTTACTCTCTTGAGCCTTACGACACCGTCAGCGCCAGCGGTTTCTTCCGCAGCCAGCCTGATGTCAATGATGCCATCACCAAAGCCGCCAAAGAAAAAGGCGCGGCGTCATTCTTTATCGTGCGTCAGATTGATACCAACAGCGGCGGCAATCAGATCATTACCGCCTACGTGTATAAAGCCGATGCGCCACAGCGCAAAGTTCAGTCCCCTGACCTGATCCCTGCGGATTCTGCTGCCGGTAAAGCCGCGCTGGCCGCTGGTGGCACCGCCGCGAAGCAGGTCGAGATCCCGGGCGTGGCTTCAGCTGAAACACCAAGCAATAAAGTGGGACGTTTCTTTGAAACGCAAAGCTCAACCGGTCAGCGTTACACTGTAACCACCCCGAACGGTAAAAGCGTGCAGGAAGTGAATGCCATCACCGCCGCACAGATGCAGCCGTATGACAGCATCACCTTTACCGGGCACTTCAGCACCCCGACTGAGATTTCTCAGGAAGTGGGCCGCCGGGCGATTGATAAAGGCGCCAAGTACTATCATGTTACCCGCCAATGGTCTAACCAGAGCGGCGGTAACCTGACCGTCTCGGCTGACCTGTTCAAATAAGTTTTGCTGCGGGGTAGCGCTCAGCTGCCCCGCCTCTTTGAATAATTCCCTTCTCTGTTTGCATAAGTAACGCTGAGTAAGCATTGCATCCTGCCCGATCACTACGTAAAATCGCCCGCCTTTCAGGGGTTCGTTTCCTCTTACACCCTGACAACCAGTATTAACTCTAACGCTGACGATCAAACTGGCATTTTATTCTGCAAGTGGAGTATTTTTTGGACAAAAAGTTAGGTCTTACCGCGCTGACCGCGCTGGTACTCAGCTCCATGCTCGGTGCGGGCGTCTTCAGCCTGCCGCAAAATATGGCGGCGGTGGCCAGCCCGGCCGCGCTGCTGATCGGCTGGGCAGTGACCGGGGTTGGCATCATCTTTCTCGCACTGGCGATGCTGCTGCTCAGCCGCCTGAAGCCGGAGCTGGATGGCGGTATCTTTACCTACGCCCGGGCGGGATTTGGTGAGCTGACCGGATTCTGTTCTGCCTGGGGATACTGGCTCTGTGCGGTGATCGCCAACGTTTCCTACCTGGTGATTGTCTTCTCTGCCATGAGCTTTTTCACCGACTCACCGGGCCACGCGATCTTCGGCGACGGCAATACCTGGCAGGCGATGCTCGGCGCCTCGGCGCTGCTGTGGCTGGTGCATGCCCTGGTGCTGCGCGGCGTGCAAACCGCCGCCAGCATTAACATGGTCGCAACGCTGGGTAAACTGCTGCCGCTCGGGCTGTTTGTGCTGCTGGCGATTGCAGCGTTCAATTACGACCGCTTCAGGATTGATTTTACCGGCATCGCGCTGGGTAAACCGGTGTGGCAGCAGGTGAAGGATACAATGCTGATCACCCTGTGGGTGTTTATCGGCGTGGAAGGTGCCGTGGTGGTCTCCTCACGCGCCAGGGATAAAAAAGATGTGGGGCGCGCCACGCTGCTGGCGGTGGTCGCCGCGCTGGTGGTTTATCTGCTGGTGACGCTGCTGTCGCTCGGCATCGTGCCCAGAGACCAGCTGGCGGAAATGCGCAACCCCTCGATGGCCGGGCTGATGACTGCCCTGCTGGGCTCCTGGGGCAATCTGGTGATCGTGGTCGGGTTAATCGTTTCGGTATGCGGTGCCTATCTGAGCTGGACCATCATGGCCGCCGAAGTCCCGCTGGTGGCGGCGCAGCATGGCGCATTTCCGCGCCTGCTCAGCCAGCAGAACGCTCGCGGTGCGCCTGCCGCCTCGCTGTGGCTAACCAACGGCTGCGTACAGCTTTGTCTGATCCTGATTTGGCTGACCGGCTCCGACTACAACACCCTGCTGACTATTGCCTCAGAGATGATTCTGGTGCCTTACCTGCTGGTGGGTATCTATCTGTTTAAGGTGGCGCGTGAGCGTAAGCACGCGCCTGCCAGGGTGGTCGCCATCGGTGCCAGCGCCTACGGCGTGTGGCTACTGTACGCTTCAGGTCCACTGCATCTGCTGCTGTCGGTGGTGCTGTATGCACCGGGCATCGCGCTGTTTTTGTTTGCCCGCCGCGGTGGGCGTGCAACGCAGTCGTTAAACCGGGCGGAAAAATCGATGATGGTGGCGCTGGTGCTGGCGGCGCTGCCCGCCGCATGGATGCTGGCGCGCTGAGGATTAGTGCGGTACGACCGGAATGATCACGTTCAGCCGGTCGTCATACTGTGCGAGTTGCAGCGGCCGGGCGTACTCCTGGCGGATAGTCACCATCTGCTGTTCAGAAAGCGGATAAGGCAGCAGGATATCGAAATGATCGATCTGCTGCTGCTGGGCCAGGGTGATCAGGCGGGCAATATTGATTTCATCACTGACCTGGGTGGAAATAATTTGCAGCGCCAGATCTTTCAAACGCTCCGGCGATGAGGCACGCGGCAGATCGGCCGGTTTGCGGGTAATCATGCCAAAAAACGGAATGACCCCGTAGATGGCGTCGACAAAACTCCAGCGCTTTTTGCATGATGCGGAGAGAAAATCAATGTAGTTGAGGCAGATGGGGTTACTGTGCTCTGCTGCGACCCGCTTTGTTTCTGGCACTCTTCTCTCCTTATCCATTTCTCAACCACTGACCTGACGCTGATGCACCTTCAATTTAGAGGGGTATCATGACATATTCGGCCGGGATTATACTACATAAGCCCAATATTTGGCGTTGATAAATGGTCGGATAAGGATAAGCTACGTTTCTCTCTCGCGATGAACCGGCACTATGAACAAAATTGTATTCGTTGAAGATGATAAAGATGTGGGCGAACTGATCGCCGCCTATCTCGGGCGTCACGATATCGAGGTCATTGTCGAATCACGCGGCGATCGGGCAGAAGAGACCATCGCCGCCGCCTGCCCTGACCTGGTGATGCTCGACATTATGCTGCCGGGTAAAGACGGCATGACGCTGTGCCGCGATCTGCGCAACAGCAGCAGCTGGTCGGGCCCCATCGTGCTGCTGACCTCGCTCGACAGTGATATGAACCATATTTTGTCGCTGGAAATGGGGGCCAATGACTACATTCTTAAAACGACGCCGCCTGCGGTGCTGCTGGCCCGACTCAGGCTACACCTGCGCCAGGCTGGCGTTAGCAGTCCGCACGAGGAGATTGCGCCCAGCGTGGCCGGGCAGAAGATGCTGCGCTTCGGCACGCTGAGCATCGACCCGGTTAACCGCCAGGTCACGCTATCGGATGAGATTGTCGCTCTGTCGACCGCCGATTTCGACCTGCTGTGGGAGCTGGCAACCCATGCCGGAACCATTCTCAACCGTGACGCGCTGCTGAAAACCCTGCGCGGCGTCAGCTATGACGGCATGGATCGCAGCATTGATGTCGCGATCTCGCGCCTGCGCAAAAAGCTGCTGGACAGTGCGACCGAACCCTACCGCATTAAAACCATCCGTAATAAAGGCTATCTGTTTGCTCCACACGCGTGGGATGCGCAATAAATGAAGAAGCTGTTTATTCAGTTTTATCTGCTGCTATTCGTCTGCTTTCTGGTGATGGCGATGCTGGTCGGTCTGGTGTACAAATTCACCGCCGAGCGTGCCGGGCGCGAGTCGATGGATGACCTGATGAAAAGTTCGCTCTACCTGATGCGTAGCGAACTGCGCGAGATCCCGCCACGCGACTGGAACAAGACCATCGATAACCTCGACCTTAACCTGTCGTTTAAGCTACATATTGAACCGATGAGCAAATATCAGCTCGACCCGGTCACCATGCACCGCCTGCGCGCAGGGGAAATTGTCGCGCTGGATGAGGAGTACACCTTCTTACAGCACATTCCGCGCAGCCACTACGTGCTGGCCGTTGGCCCCATCCCGTACCTGTTCTTCCTGCACGAAATGCGCATACTCGATATCGCCCTGCTGGCCTTTATCGGTATCTCCCTGGCGCTGCCGGTGTTTATCTGGATGCGCCCGCACTGGAAGGACATGCTGAAGCTGGAGTACGCGGCTCAGCGTTTAGGCCAGGGGCATCTGGACGAACGCATCCATTTCGACAGCGCCTCCAGCCTGCTGCGCCTTGGCGTGGCGTTTAACCAGATGGCCGATAACATCAACACGCTGGTCGCCAGCAAAAAGCAGCTGATCGACGGTATTGCCCATGAGCTGCGTACCCCGCTGGTGCGCCTGCGCTATCGGCTGGAGATGAGTGATAACCTCACCGATGCTGAATCGGCGGCGCTTAACCGCGACATCGGCCAGCTGGAAGCGTTAATTGAGGAGCTGCTGACCTATGCGCGCCTCGATCGCCCGAAGGTCGACCTCAATCTGCAAAGTCTGGATCTCGCCGCCTGGCTGCACGAACGACTGGAGGATATCCGCTCGGTGCATCCGGAATTTACCCTCGAACTGAATACGCCGCAGCGCGAAAATATTGGCGTGGCCGATGCGCGCCTGATGGAGCGCGTGCTGGATAATCTGGTGAATAACGCGCTGCGCTATGCCGATCATCACCTGCGCGTTGGACTGTGGTTTGATGGTAACCTCGCCTGCTTACAGGTTGAGGATGACGGCCCCGGTATTCCACTCGATGAACGCCAGCGGGTGTTTGAACCTTTTGTCCGTCTTGACCCCAGCCGTGACCGTGCCACCGGCGGCTGCGGGCTTGGGCTGGCGATTGTACACTCCGTCTCGCAGGCTTTTGGCGGCTATGTGACCATTGACAGCAGCCCGCTCGGCGGTGCCAGCGTGCGCTTTTGCTGGCCGATCGATCACCCGTTACGCGCTACCTGACTCAACTGATAAGGAACTTTATGTCTTCTGCTTACGCTAATCTGACCCGTACTTTCCAGCGTCTGTCACGCTTTGGCCACCTGTCGGCAATAGCCGGCTGGGATATGATGACCATGATGCCCGCAGGCGGCAGCAGCGCACGCGGTGCGGCGCTGGCGGAACTGAGCGTGCTGCGCCACGAAATCCTGACGGCCAAACAGGTTGGCAAGTGGCTGCAGCAGGCGCAGCAGGAAGATCTGGATGATGTGGCGCAGGCCAACCTGTTTGAGATGCAGCGCGCCTGGCAGCAGGCGTCCCTGCTGCCCGCTTCTCTGGTTGAAGCCAAATCGATTGTTGGTTCTCGCTGTGAACACGCATGGCGCAGCCAGCGCCCGAACAACGACTGGCAGGGTTTCTCCGCCAACCTGAAAGAGGTGGTGAAGCTGAGCCGCCAGGAGGCGGAAATCCGCGCTCAGGCCAACGGCTGCTCGCGCTATGATGCCCTGCTGGATGTTTTTGAACCTGGGATGACCAGTGCAAAGCTCGATCTTACCTTCGCTGACCTCAAACAGTGGCTGCCGGATTTACTGCAAAAAATCGTCGCGCAGCAGTCGCAGGAGAACGTTGCCGTTCCCGCTGGCCCGTTCCCCCAGGCGCAGCAACAGCAGCTGGGGCTGGCGATTATGCAGCAGCTCGGCTTTGATTTTAATGGCGGACGTCTGGATATCAGCGCGCACCCGTTCTGTGGCGGCGTGCCGCAGGATGTGCGCATCACGACCCGTTACAACGAAGCCGAATTTATCAGCGCGATGATGGGGGTGATCCACGAAACCGGCCACGCACGCTATGAGCAGAACCTGCCGCAGCAGTGGGCTGACCAGCCGGTGGCGCTGGCGCGCTCGACCGCCATCCACGAGTCGCAGAGCCTGTTCTTTGAGAAGCAGCTGGGCCGCAGCCCGGAGTTCCTCAGCCTGGTTCAGCCGCTGGCTGTGCGCCTGCTGGGCGATCAGCCTGCAATGGCCGCAGACAACTTTATTGCCTTAAATCAGCGCGTCAAACCGGGTCTGATCCGCGTTGATGCTGATGAAGTCAGCTATCCGGCGCACGTCATTCTGCGTTACGAAATTGAAAAAGCGCTGATTGCCGGGGAGATTGAAGTTGAGGATATCCCGGCGCTGTGGGATGAGAAAATGCAGCAGTGGCTGGGCCTGGATACCCGGGGCAACTATCGCGATGGCTGTATGCAGGATATCCACTGGACCGACGGCGCGTTTGGCTACTTCCCGACGTATACGCTGGGTGCAATGTATGCGGCACAGCTGTTCCAGGCAGTTAAACGGGCAATCCCACAGGTCAGCGAGCAGATCCGCGCGGGCGACCTGCAGCCGGTGTTTGACTGGCTCCAGCAGAACATCTGGCAGCACGGCTGCCGCTTCAGCACGCGCCAGCTGATTGAAAATGCTACCGGCGAAGACCTCAATCCGCGCTATTTCCGCCAGCATCTGGAAAACCGTTACCTCAAATAACTGTTGCATAGTGGGTCGGGCATGCCCGACCCCTACATTGATTCGGTAGGGTCGAGGCATGCCTCGACCGGTTATCACGTCGCCCCCCTGCTTGTACAATCGGTTACACGCCGATACCAATCACTCACGGAAGCCCGCCTCGCATTCCCTTATAGTCTCTTCACCGGCCCCGCAGTGGGCTGATACATGAACTAAACACTTTGAGGGTTTCACAATGAAAAAATTATTCGCTCTGGTTGTCGCCGCTGCAATGGGTCTGTCTTCAGTTGCTTTCGCTGCTGAAACCAGCGCTGCTCCAGCAACAACTGCTGCTCCAGCTGCTACCACCACCACCACTGCTGCACCGGCTCCAGCTAAAGCCTCTGTTAAGCACGTGAAAAAACATCATAAAGCTGTAGCTCAGAAAGCTCAGGCTGCTAAGAAGCACCACAAAGCTAAAAAAGCTGCCGCTCAGAAAGCGCAGGCTGCTAAAAAGCACCACAAAGCCAAGAAAGCTGCCGCTCAGAAAGCGCAGGCCGCTAAAAAGCACCACAAAGCAGCTAAAAAACCTGTAGCCCAGAAAGCGCAGGCGGCTAAAAAGCATCACAAAGCGGCTAAAAAACCTGTAGCTCAGAAAGCGCAGGCTGCTAAAAAACACCACAAAGCTAAGAAAGTCGCTCCTAAGGCTTAACTCTTCAGCCGAGCTCCGCCCTCGGACGGAGCCAAAAAGCGGTCCACTCCTTGAGACATTGTAGGGGTTGGCCCATAAACTCAAACACCCGGTTTTACCGGGTGTTTTTTTAAGGAGTTTCGGATGATGGTGCGTCGCTATTTATTCGAAATCATTCTGGTTGTGATGATCGTCTGTGGCGTTGTTGCCGCCAGCTTCTATCTTTAAATGCAGTCTCTGTAGCGTGCTGATATTCCAAATTAAACTCCCTTTTCTGGCACTATCCGTCTATAGTTACTGCATTAGCGTAACCACAAATTTCAATGCTTCTCCAGCCTGAGAAAAATATGCGCCTGACTGCTGTGTTATTAATGGGTTGCTTAGCCTTTTCGTTCTATTCTTACGCCGATGATGACGGCCCGAGTGAAGCCGACGTAAAAACGCTATTTTTTGGCAAGGACGATCGCCTGCCGGTAAGCCAGACCGCTACGCCACCGTGGGAAGCCATCGGCCAGCTGGAAACAGAGAGCGGTAACCTTTGCAGTGCTACCCTGATTGCCCCAAACCTGGCGTTAACCGCCGGACACTGCCTGCTTAATCCCCCGGGAAAACTGGATAAAGCCGTGGCGCTGCGTTTTATCGCCAATGGTAAAGGCGGCTGGCGCTATGAGATCCACGATATTGAAGCGCGGGTTGATCCGGCTCTGGGCAGGAAGCTAAAAGCGGATGGCGATGGCTGGATCGTACCCGCCTCCGCTGCGCCTTATGATTTTGGTTTGATTGTGCTGCGTAATCCCCCTTCCGGGATTGTTCCGGTGCCGCTGTTTGCCGGTTCGCGTTCAGAACTGACCGCCGCACTGAAGCAGACTGGCCGTCGGGTTACCCAGGCGGGCTATCCTGAAGACCATCTTGAAACGCTTTACTCCCACAGCGACTGCCTGATTACCGGCTGGGCGCAGAAAACCGTGCTGTCGCACCAGTGCGATACCCTGCCCGGCGACAGTGGCTCCCCGCTGATGTTGAAAGTGAACGGCGACTGGCAGCTGATCGCGGTGCAGAGTTCTGCTCCGGCGGCGAAAGACCGCTACCTGGCAGACAACCGCGCTATCGCCGTGACTGCCTTCCGCGACAGCCTGGAAGCGTTAGCGCAGTAGCATCTATCGTCAATCTGATAGCCGTTTCAACGATGTTCCACCGGGGTGAATTAAATAATACTGTCAGCGCCTGTATTGATTCACTTCACGGACGGAAATCATGAATAAAACCCTCACGGCGATCCTCGCCATAGCATTGACCGGATGTTCAACCGGTAACCTCGTTTCACGGCCAGGTTACCAGGTCAATACTCAGCACCCTTCGCAAAGTCAGAATGAACGCGTTCGTTTTCTCATCCTTCACTACACCGCAGAAGACGATGCCGCATCCATGGCGTCATTAACCCGGGGTTCAGTGAGCGCGCATTACCTTGTTCCCTCGGCCGCCGATCCGGCATTGAGTAAAAAAATGGTCTACCAGCTGGTCCCTGAGGATAAGCGTGCCTGGCATGCCGGCCTCAGCAACTGGCATGGCCGCAGCAATCTCAATGACAGCGCTATCGGCGTGGAGATTGTCAACCTGGGCTACCGTCAGGACGCGCTGGACAGATACTGGTATCCCTGGGATGCGCAGCAAATCAGGCTGGTGGCCAGCCTGGCGAAAGATATCATCCAGCGTTATGGCATTACCCCTTATAACGTTCTCGGACACAGTGATGTTGCGCCAACGCGCAAGGTTGACCCCGGCCCACTGTTTCCCTGGCAACAGCTGGCTGAACAGGGAATCGGCGCCTGGCCCGACAAACAGACCGTGCAGCACTACCTTGCCGGTCGCTCATTTGCCGCCGCGGGTTCGATCAGTAAAATTCAGGCCGATCTCGCCAGCTACGGTTACACTATTCCACAAACTGGCGTGAACGACGCCGCAACCAGGCAGGCTATCAGCGTATTCCAGATGCATTTCCGCCCCTCGAACTACACTGGGGTTGCGGATGCAGAGACTGAAGCGATTGCCGCAGCACTGGTGGCAAAATATCGTCCGGCGAGCCGCAGCCTTCTCACGGAGGAGTATGGGGATTAAACAACCGATGGCGACCCGCTGCGGTGCGCCATCAACCCCCGACCACTGTCAGACAGTAATCTGCTCCATCGCCTGTAAGATACGCTTTTCGGAGATTGGGTAAGGTGTTCCCAGCTGCTGCGCGAAGAAACTGACGCGCAGCTCCTCAATAATCCAGCGGATATCCTGTACTTCCTCATCATCCCTGCGCTCAAGCGGCAGCTTGTTGAACCACGTATTCCACGCCTGCTTCACCGTCTCGACCTTCATCATGCGCGCACGGTCGCTGTGCGGATCAACCGCCAGTTTCTCCATGCGCCGCTCAATGGCGTGCAGGTAGCGCAGGGTATCGCCGAGGCGTTTCCAGCCGTTGCCGGTGACAAATCCGCGATACACCAGGCCGCCCATCTGCGCTTTGATATCCGATAGCGCCAGCGCCATCGTCATGTCTACGCGCCCTTTCAGCCGCTTATTGATATTGAACACCGAGGTGAGGATCTGTTCGACCTTCTTCGCAATCTCGACCACCGTGTCGTTCAGTTCGGCGCGGACTTTATCATGTAGCTGCATGTAGCCCTGCTCCTGCCAGCTTGGGCCACCGTGTTCGGCAATCAGCTTATCCACGCCGCAGGCGATGCAGTCGTCAATCAGATCCAGCACTTTGCCATAAGGGTTGAAGTACAGTCCCAGCTTGGCCTTGTTTGGCAGCTTTTCGTGCAGATACTTAATCGGCGACGGGATATTCAGCAGCAGCAGGCGGCGCTGGCCGCGCCACATCGCTTTTTGCTGCTCGTGCTGCGAGTCAAACAGGCGGATCGCCACGCTCTCTTTTTCGTCTACCAGCGCAGGCCAGGCTTTCACGCTGTAGCTACCGCGCTTCTGCTCGAAGTGATCCGGCAGATCGCCAAAGCTCCAGATATGCAGCCCGCTCTGTTCCAGACCGTCATCAGCCACTTTCGACAGAGTTTCCTGGACTTTGCCTTTTAACTGCAGTTTTAACGCCGTCAGATCTTTCCCTTCCGCCAGCTTGCGGTTGTTTTCGTCAACGATGCGGAAGGTCATTTTCAGATGATCGGGCACCTGATCCCACTGCCAGGCTTCGCGTTCCAGCGTTACGCCTGACATGCGGCGGAATTCGCGCTCCAGCGACTCTAGCAGCGGCAGCTCAAGCGGCGTCGCGCGGCCAAGGAATGCATCGGCGTAGTTCGGCGCGGGAACGAAGTTACGGCGTAACGGCTTAGGCAGTGATTTGATCAGCGCAATCACCAGCTCGCGGCGGATACCGGGGATCTGCCACTCAAAACCCCGCTCTTCCACCTGGTTGAGCAGCGGCAGCGGTACGTGCACCGTCACGCCATCGGCATCCGCCCCTGGTTCAAACTGATAGCTCAGGCGCAGTTTCAGATTGCCCTGATGCCAGAAGTTCGGATAGTCGAGCTTGCTAACGTTTTCCGCGCCCTGCTTGATCAGCATCTCTTTGGCGAAGTTAAGGCGATCCGGCTCTTCGCGACTGACGGTTTTCCACCAGCTGTCGAAATGGCGCGCGGAAACCACGTCGTGGGCAATACGCTGGTCGTAGAACGCAAACAGCGTTTCATCATCCACCAGGATGTCGCGGCGGCGCGACTTGTGCTCCAGCTCTTCAACTTCGGCACGCAGCTTAAGGTTCGCCTTAAAGAAGGCGTGGCGCGTCTGCCAGTCGCCCTCCACCAGGGCGTGACGGATAAACAGCTCGCGCGATAGCACCGGGTCAATCGTGCCGTAATTCACCTTACGGGCAGCGACGATCGGCAGACCGTACAGCGTTACTTTCTCGCTGGCCATCACCGCGCCCTGACCTTTTTCCCAGTGCGGCTCGCTATAACTGCGCTTCAGCAGGTGCTGCGCCACCGGTTCGATCCACTCCGGCTCAATGCGCGCCGCAATGCGCCCCCACAGGCGGCTGGTTTCCACCAGTTCGGCGACCATGGTCCACTTCGGTGGCTTTTTGAATAAACCGGAGCCGGGGAAGATGGCGAAACGGGCGTTGCGCGCTCCGGTAAATTCCTGTTTGTCCGCATCCTTCTGACCGATATGCGACAGTAGCCCGGTGAGTAAGGCGGTGTGAATTTCACGCATTTCGGCCGGTGCGCTGTTCACCGGCAGCCCGAGTTCGCGCACGACCTGGCGCAGCTGGGTATAGATGTCCTGCCACTCGCGCACGCGCAGGTAGTTCAGGTATTCGGTTTTGCACTGGCGCCGGAACTGGCTGGAGGAGAGCGCTTTTTGCTGCTCCTGCAGGTAGTTCCACAGGTTTACAAAGGCGAGGAAATCAGACTCTTTATCAGCAAAGCGCTGGTGCTTCTCATCGGATGCCTGTTTCTTCTCCGCCGGGCGCTCGCGCGGATCCTGGATCGACAGCGCGGCGGTGATAATCATCACCTCGCGCACGCAGCCATATTTCTGTGCCTCCAGCACCATTTTCGCCAGGCGTGGGTCGACCGGCAGCTGCGCCAGTGCACGGCCCGATGGGGTGAGCTGATAGCGCTGATTGTCAGCGAGCGTGATGGCACCCAGCTCCTCCAGCAGACGTACCCCGTCCTGGATATTGCGCTGGTCCGGTGCCTGCACAAACGGGAAAGCGGCAATATCGCCGAGGCCAAGCGCCGTCATTTGCAGGATCACCGAGGCCAGGTTAGTACGCAGGATCTCCGGGTCGGTAAACGCCGGGCGGCTGAGGAAATCCTCCTCCGCGTATAAACGGATGCAGATACCCTCCGAGACGCGTCCGCAACGCCCTTTACGCTGGTTGGCGGAGGCCTGAGAAATCGGCTCAATCGGCAGGCGCTGCACCTTGGTACGGAAGCTGTAGCGGCTGATGCGTGCCGTGCCCGGATCGATGACGTATTTGATGCCCGGTACGGTCAGCGAGGTTTCCGCTACGTTGGTCGCCAGCACGATGCGGCGCCCGGCATGGGACTGGAACACGCGGTTCTGCTCGGCGTTCGACAGGCGCGCATACAGCGGCAGCACTTCAGTATGCGGCAGGTCGCGCTTCATCAATGCATCGGCGGTGTCACGAATTTCGCGTTCACCGCTCATAAAGATCAGGATATCGCCACGGCTCTCACGCCCCAGCTCATCCACCGCATCAAAAATGGCCTGCAGCTGGTCGCGGTCAGTATCATCAGCATCTTCCACTACCGGCCGGTAGCGAACTTCCACCGGATAAGTGCGGCCGGAGACTTCAATCACCGGTGCGTTATGGAAATGGCGTGAGAAACGCTGCGGATCAATGGTCGCCGAGGTGATGATCACCTTCAGGTCCGGGCGCTTAGGCAGCAGCTCGCGCAGATAGCCCAGCAGGAAGTCGATGTTCAGGCTGCGCTCGTGCGCTTCATCGATAATGATGGTGTCGTACTGCATCAGCAGCCGGTCCTGCTGGATCTCCGCCAGCAGAATACCGTCGGTCATCAGTTTGACCTGGGTGGTTTCACCGACCTGATCGTTAAAGCGCACCTTGTAGCCTACGCAGCCGCCGAGTGAGGTTTCCAGCTCCGCTGCAATACGGTCAGCAACGGTGCGTGCCGCCAGGCGGCGTGGCTGCGTGTGGCCTATCAGCCCGCGAATGCCGCGCCCCAGCTCCATGCAGATTTTCGGCAGCTGCGTGGTTTTACCCGAACCGGTTTCCCCGGCGACGATCACCACCTGGTGATCGCGGATAGCATCGGCAATATCCTGCTTCTTCTGGCTGACCGGCAGATTTTCCGGGTAGCGGAGGGTTGGCGTCGCGGCACGTCGCGCGGCCACGCGCTGCTCGGCCTGAGCGATTTCCGCACTCAGCTCATCGGTCAGCGCCTGGAGCGCCGCCGGATTTTTAATTTTTTTCGCGCCCTGCAGGCGGCGCTGGAAGCGCTGGCGGTCGCGCAACATTAGCAAATCCAGCCGTGAATAGAGCGGCGCCAGGGCAGATTGTGGTGATTCAGACATGGTAAAAGCTCACTTTGTCGCGCCTGATGCGGGCAACATGGCATTATCAGGGATTAAAATTTTTGCGTATTCTAGCACAGACAGCGACTTAGCGATTTATTTGCCCGCGAGCTGTTATTCAATTATTTCGAACATTGATATCGAAAACTCGCACTTACACTCGCCGTCATTTATCCGTAAAGTGTTATCCATTGAGCGGATAGCCTTCCGCATGACAAAACAGGAAAAAAACCATGAGCAAAGTATTAGTACTGAAATCAAGCATCCTTGCCGGTTATTCTCAGTCTGGTCAGTTGGCCGATCACCTGGTTTCCGAGTGGAAAGCGGCCCATCCGGCTGATGAAGTGACCGAACGTGACCTGGCCGCTAACCCGATTCCAGTACTGGACGGCGAGCTGGTTGGCGCACTGCGTCCTTCTGATGCCGCGCTTACCCCGCGTCAGCAGGAAGCGCTGGACCTGTCCAACGAACTGATCGCTGAGCTGCAGGCACACGACACCATCGTGATTACTGCGCCAATGTACAACTTCAACATCCCTACCCAGCTGAAAAACTACTTTGACCTGGTGGCACGTGCCGGTATCACTTTCCGCTACACCGAGCAGGGTCCTGAAGGCCTGATCAAAGGCAAAAAAGTGGTGGTGCTGTCCAGCCGTGGCGGTGTTCATAAAGACACCCCAAGCGACCTGCTGACCCCGTACCTGACCCTGTTCCTCGGCTTCCTGGGTATGAGCGACGTTCAGTTCGTGTTTGCTGAAGGTATCGGTTACGGTCCTGAAGTGGCAGCGAAAGCCGCCAGCGATGCGAAAGAAGTGATTTCTCAGATCGTGACTGCCTGAGTTTTATCGCCAAAAGAAAGGCTAAGGCACCGTGACGGTGCCTTAGCTACTTCTTAATCCACTGGCCGTTTATCCCCCGCACAAACTCTCCCGGCTTTGCCCGCTCTACCAGCTTCTGCCCGGCGATATTCGCCACGTCACGCGTGGTCAAATTGTTCTGCTGCGCCAGTATCTGATACTGATTCATGCGCCCGGCATTGATCTCTTTCACCAGCGCCGCTGTCTCTGCATCCTGCTGCACCGCGGCAATGTAGCCGTTAAGCGTTTCGCCGACGCGCCCCTGCTGCCGTGCCTCATCAAGCGTCAGCGCCAGCACCTGTGGCGACAACAGCAGGCAGCCCAGCAGTAATCCGCTGCAAAGTCGTTTCATTGCTTGCTCCTCAGAACAGACCGCTCTGGTTTTTTAACAGGGCTTCCACGTCTTTATCGACCTTGATATGGATCTCATGCTCAATTTTGACGTTCATATTGATGGTGATCGGCTCTTTTGGCGCGGCAACCTCAATGCGGGGGATACAGCCGCTAAGCAGCAATAGACAGCCTGCCATCAGCAGGCTAATTCGGGCTTTCATCACTCATTTCCTTTTGCGACGGCAGGGTGGCATTTTGCTCCACCCAGGATTGCAGGTTATCGCCAAAGCGCAGACTGCGCCAGAGTTGGAACAGGTTTTCCTGCTGGGTATAGTTCAGCGTGACGCGCTGGTCACGGTTGCTGAAGCGGCTGGTGCCATCAACCTTTGCGGTCATTTTCATCCAGCCAAGATTGTCGAGGTCAAGGGTGGCCCAGCTGCGCGAAATTTCCATATAGCGCAGCCAGTCCATCGCCGCTCCGGCGGCAAAGTTATTGCTGCTGATGGCATCGGCCATATCTTTATCCATGCGCACGGTTAATGGCCCACTGTTGGCTATCCAGCCCTCTTTCACCAGCCAGCGTGAATCATTCAGCCACAGCGGCAGCGCGCCGTTAATGTGGCCCGACATGGCAATCTGTTTAAGCTTCATTGCCGTCACCAGTTCGGAAACGCTCAGATGCTGAATAGTAATCGTGGCCGCCTGCGTCTGCGGCATCTTCAGGCTGGCCATACTCAGCTGGCCACCTAACAGTTCGAGGCTGACGTTGCTCAGCTCCAGCGGCTGCCTGGCACTCCACGGATACCAGCCCTGCAGATCTGCCGTGACGTTTTGCATGGCAAACTGGTTTTTAATCTCTTTGATGCGCAGCGAGACCGGGCCGTGCGTGCCGAAGTACCAGCGGTGCTCGCGCAGGCGGAACGGCAGCGAGAAATCGATGCCGTTAAATTCGTTATCCGGCAGCAGTGCACTGCCGTCCTGCACCAGGAAGTGGCCGCCCGCTTCCAGCCCCTGATCGCTGGCGGCAGAAAACGCCACCTGAGCCTTGAGCGTACCATCCTGAATCGCCAGCTTGAGGTCCGGGCTGAGCAGCGGCTGGAAGACGCGCAGCGACTGCTGAGGCCACCACATCTGCCCACGCAGGCGTTCACCGTCCCAACGACCGCGCACCTGCACCGGACCAATGCGCTGCGCCTGCAGACTGCCGCTGTAGAGGAACCACGCCGGGTCACGCCCTTTCACCGTCAGCGTCAGAAGCGAAGGCGGCAGATAGCCCCCGGCGCTGAAGCGCGTGTCCTGCGCGTTGAGCTTCAGCTCGCCGTTAAATGCCGGATGCTGCGCGTCGCGCTGCCAGCGCACCGCCTTACTGAGCGTCAGGCGCGGGGCGTCCACCGTGACGCTGCCATAGGTGAGATGGTCAAATCCGGTCGATAGCGACTGCAGCTCAATCAGCGTGTCCTGCCAGCGTCCGTTGCCATTCATATCCCACTTCGCCGCCAGCGGAGCCAGATAGCCGTCGCCCCAGTAGCGCCACAACCACTGCCCTTTATCGGGCCAGAAGTCGGTTGCACGGCCATCCAGATGCAGGCGGAAACGGCCCATTTCGGCGTCGTGGGCGCTGAGGATCGCCTGCAGTCGGCCATCAATTCCGGCTGATGAAACCGCGACGCCAGCCAGCGGCCAGCGGGCTTCATCCACTTCCAGCGTCGACAGCAGCCGCCCTTTCATCCGCAGTAGCGCGCCGGGCTGCAGGTGCAACTGCGGGTCGAGCAGCGGTCCGCGCAGCTCACCGGGTAGCCCGGCGAAGAACTGCAGGCTGGCCAGTTTGCTCTCACCCGTCAGGCGAAACGGCAGCTGGCTGTCACTCCAGTCAAGATGACCAGGGCCGAGCGTCAGCACCACATTCCCTTTCCCTCCGCGCCCCTGGGTCAGCAGATTAAGACGCCCGCTAATCTCGCTGGCGGGCAGACCCTGCTGCCAGTTTTTGGCACTGAGGGCTATTCCCCCTGACAGCGGCTGCCCGGCGTAAGGCCAGCTCCACTGCCCCTGGGTAATGTCAATCTGCTGAGAGCTGATGTGCCATGGCAGCGTCAGCAGCGGCGTACTTTGCTGTTCAGCGATGGCGGACAGGGTGCCGCTCTGCTGCTGCCAGTCAAGCGTGATCTGCAGCGGGTCAGGGATCCCTGCCAGCGCCAGCTGCCCCCGCAGCGCGCCCTGTTCCGGCAGGCCATCGGGTATGTGTGGCAACGTCAGCGTACCGCTGACCGTGACGGGCCGTGCCACGCCGGGCGCCTGAACCGTCAGTGCCTCGATCGCCAGCTGTTGTCCGCTCAGTTGGGCTGCCAGCGTCAGATTTTTGCTCTGATAGCTGACCTGCTGGCGCTGGGAATCGAAGGTGAGCTGCAGAGCTCCAGCCCACTGCTGCCAGGGAGAAACGCTGAGCTGGCGGATATTGACGCGGGCGTTGGGCAGCATTTGCTGCCATTCGGCGAGACTGCGCGGTGCGGAAGGGTTATCTGATGTGGGAAGTTTAGCCAGGCAGGCGCTGTCAATCGCCACGCTGTCCGCCGCCAGCTGCCACTGTTTTTGCTGGTAGCCGAGGGAAACATTCACCACTTTCGCCAGCTGACAGTCGCCCGCACGGTAGCGGATGCCGGGCAGAAACAGTGCCCCATTGTGCCAGCGCGGATTGCCGTCCAGTGCGATGGTAGTATCCGCAGGCAGCCAGATGCCAGCCACCCTTGGCAGCCACTGGGTAACCGTAAGAAGAAGTCCTGTTAGCAGCAGGATCACCGCCAGCAGCGCCACAAGCGCCCTTTTCCAGCCCCGTTTCATGGCAGTAAAACCCTGTTCGCTCCGTGATTATCCCTGAATGATGGCACGGAATATCACTCGGGTGAAGTTTTTCACCAGTAATCAACTCATTCGCTGCTTTTTAGCTCAGCTGAGCGGGATGCCTCGCCCGCGGTTCACAATAGTTGTTACACTGCATTATTATTTAAGCGCGGGTACAGGAGTAACACGATGAAACTTGCGGTGTATAGCACCAAGCAGTATGACCGGAAATACCTTGAACAGGTCAATGAAGACTACGGCTTTGAACTGGAGTTTTTTGATTTCCTGCTAAGTGAGAGCACGGCGAAAAATGCCGTCGGCTGTGATGCGGTCTGTATCTTCGTTAACGATGACGGCAGCCGCACGGTACTGGAAGAGCTGGCGGAGCTGGGCGTGAAGTTTATTGCGCTGCGCTGTGCCGGCTTTAACAACGTGGATCTTGATGCCGCTAAGGAGCTGGGTCTGCAGGTGGTGCGCGTGCCCGCTTACTCCCCGGAAGCGGTCGCCGAGCATGCGGTTGGTTTAATGATGACGCTGAATCGCCGCATCCACCGTGCTTATCAGCGCACCCGCGATGCCAACTTCTCCCTTGAAGGGCTGATCGGTTTTAACATGCATGGCCGCACGGCGGGGGTGGTCGGTACCGGTAAAATCGGCATTGCTACCCTGCGTATTCTGAAAGGCTTCGGCATGAAGCTGCTGGCGTTTGACCCCTATACTAATCCGCAGGCGCTGGAGCTGGGCGCAGAATATGTTGATATCGATACGCTGTTTGCGCAGTCTGACGTTATCACCCTGCACTGCCCGCTGACGGAGGAAAACTATCATCTGCTGAATGCGCAAGCCTTTGCACAAATGAAGGATGGCGTGATGGTGATCAACACCAGCCGCGGCGCATTAATTGATTCACAGGCGGCGATTGATGCGCTGAAGCAGCAGAAGATTGGCGCGCTGGGAATGGACGTGTATGAGAACGAGCGCGATCTGTTCTTTGAAGATAAATCAAACGACGTAATCCAGGATGATGTGTTCCGCCGGCTCTCCGCCTGCCACAACGTTCTGTTCACCGGCCATCAGGCGTTTCTGACTGATGAAGCCCTGACCAGCATTTCCCAGACCACGCTGCATAACCTGCGTCAGCTGGAGAACGGCGCCGAGTGCGATAATGTGCTGACGGTGTAATTTCCTGCCACGGGCGAGCGGAAAAATGGTCTTCATTAAGGCCGGTGCAAACTCGCGGCACGGGGCGACCGGAAAAAATGGTCTTCATTAAGGCCGGTGCAAATTCGCGGCACGGGGCGACCGGAAAAAATGGTCGCCCCCTACTTTTCGGTCAGCCCGTTAACGGGCGCAGGTGCCGCTCATTAAGGCACTTTCACCACAGCGGCGACCGTTCGCCAGCTGGCACATCCCCACTGAGCTACCATCTAACTGACGAGACAACGCCAGGGTACCACCGGCACTGGCGCAGTTGCTGGCTGCCAAATCGCCCATCACGACACGCGCTGGCGCATGGGCGGCCGTAGCCTGTTGAGGTGGCTCATTATCACTGTCGCTGCTGCAGGCGGACAGTAGTAACGCTGCCGTTACCAGCAAAAAACTCGCTGCTTTCATCGGGTAAACTCCGGGTGGATTTGCGCTGAGGTGCGTTTGCCAGCATAAGCTACGATTCACACCAGGTCGATAGCTGTCATGCATTCTTACAAAATCAAAATAACAGAAATATCAATAGCCCCGGTTCTTAATTTATAACTACCCGTTCAGATTATGATATCTCTATGTAAAATCAAAAGGATAAGTGATGACCGCTGATATGTTACTGCGCATCGCCATGGCGGGGGTGCTGGGGGGCCTGATTGGGCTTGAGCGCCAGTTGCGGGCGAAAGAAGCAGGTCTGCGCACCCACGTTCTGGTCGGGATCGGCAGCGCGATGTTTATGATCGTCTCAAAATATGGTTTCGACGATATTCTCGCGCACAACCACATTGCGCTCGACCCCAGCCGCGTGGCGGCCCAGGTGGTGAGCGGCATGGGTTTTCTCGGTGCCGGGACCATTATTATTCAAAAGCAGATCGTAAAAGGGTTAACCACCGCCGCCGGGCTGTGGGTGACCGCGGCAATCGGGCTGGTTATCGGCAGTGGCCTGTATGAAATTGGCATTTATGGCACGGTACTGGCGCTGGTGGTGCTGGAGACCTTCAGCCGCATCAGCCGCCTGCTGATCGGTCGACACCACACCCTGACCTTCCATCTCAAGGCCAAGAGCGTACCGCAGGTGCTGGTGACGCTGCAGCAGCTGAATGTCCGCACGGGTAATGTCTCGGTGGTTAACCGTGATGCTGAAAACAGCCTGTGTGAAATGATGGTTGAGGTGACGTTGTCACGCAGAATACAACCGCATCAGCTATATGAAGATCTGCTACAAATCAAAGGGGTGCAGTCGGTCGAAATTCAGTGAGGCCTGAAAAGATCATGGCAAATAGCCGCAGGCACGTTAGTCTTACAGCACGAAACTTCACGCCGCAGGGGTATTTCGCCGCTGACGACGTCATTTTGCCACTTATTAGGAGATACAGATGTCTGATAAATCCATTCTGATTGTTGCCACTTTCACGGCAAAAGCCGGTAAAGGCGATGAGCTGTTTGCGGTGTTAAACCGCTGCGTGGCGCCAAGCCGTCTTGAGGAAGGGAACCTGCATTACGATCTGTACCGCAGCGTGGAGAACAGCGACAGCTTCCTGTTCCATGAAACCTGGAAAAGCGCCGCCGCGATTGAACTGCACGAGAGCCAGCCACACTTCCAGGCTCTGCTGGCGGGGGTTGAATCGCTGCTGGCAGCACCACCGGTGATTACCAAGCTTTAAATGGCAGGGCCGTTGTTGAAAAGAGCGGCACAGCGGGCCGATCGTAACAAAAGATCGGCCCCTACAGGAATAGGTTCGGTTATTTCAGCAGGCGTGCGCGGCAAGATTTGCCTTTAATCTTCACGTCCTTCAACTGCCCCATCACCTGGCGCGCCTGGTCACGACGAATGGCCACATAGGCGTGAGTCGGGCCAACATCAATCTTGCCAACCTGATCGCCCTTCAGCCCGCCGTCACCGGTCAGCGCACCGAGGATATCGCCCGGGCGAATTTTTGCCTTGCGCCCACCGTCGAGGCACACGGTAACCATTTCCGCCGGCAGCGGCTTGGCGGCAACTGACTTCAGCTCCGCCACGCTGCGCCAGTTAAGCTTCTGCTGCAGGAAATCCTCCAGCGCGTGCGCACGCACCATCTCATCCGGCGCCACCAGACTGACGGCACAGCCCTCCTGCCCCGCGCGCGCGGTACGACCAATGCGGTGCACGTGGACTTCCGGGTCAAACGACAGCTGATAATTCACCACCATCGCCAGCGCTTTGATGTCCAGCCCGCGCGCAGCCACATCGGTCGCCACCAGCACGCGACAGCTGCCGTTAGCAAAGCGAATCAACACCTGGTCACGATCGCGCTGTTCCAGGTCGCCATGCAGCGCCTGCGCGCTGATCTGGGCAGACTCCAACGCCTGGGCGATATCATCGCATTCGCGCTTAGTGTTGCAGAACACCACGCAGGAAGATGGCTGGCGGTCGCTAAGCAGGCCAATCAGCGCGCTCAGCTTTTCACGCGCCCCGGCTTCATAGAATGACTGTTCGATTTTCGGCAGGTCGGAGACATCGCCGGTTTCTACCGTCAGCGGGTCGCGCTGGATATTCTGGCTGATCTGCGCAATCACCTGCGGCCAGGTCGCGGAGAACAGCAGCGTCTGGCGCTGTGGTGGGCAGTAGCCAATAATGGTGTCGATATCGTCACGGAAACCCATCTCCAGCATGCGGTCGGCTTCATCCAGCACCAGCATATTCACGCCGTCCAGCTTCAGGGTTTCACGCTGCAGGTGATCCATAATGCGCCCCGGCGTTCCTACCACGATATGCGGAGCATGCAGCAGTGAATCACGCTGCGCGGCAAACGGCTGACCGCCGCACAGAGTGAGAATCTTAATATTCGCGGTAAAGCGGGCCAGACGACGCAGCTCTTTCGTTACCTGGTCTGCCAGCTCACGCGTCGGACACAGCACCAGCGCCTGGGTCACATACTTGCTGGCGTCCACCCGGTGCATCACACCCAGCCCAAATGCGGCGGTTTTGCCACTGCCTGTTTTCGCCTGTGCACGCACGTCGCGCCCGGCAAGGATGGCTGGCAGAGATTCCGCCTGAACCGGGGTCATGGCGAGGTAACCCAGCTCGTTGAGGTTCTCAATCTGGCTGGCGGGAAGTTGTGTCAGGGTAGTAAAAGCAGTCACGGGAAAGTTCTCTGATAAAACGGCAAAATAATTGCCGCAGAGTGTAACAGAAAGCAGAGCCTGGAGGGAGAAAAGCGCTGGCGGCAGTGCCGCACAGCGCGTGGAGTGCGTAGTCAGACTAAGATAAAACCAACGCGATCAGCAGCCAGAAGATCAGGCATCCCGCCACCATCGCAATCCAGGTATTTCTTCGATTCCATTTCATGCGTTTTGCTTCTCCCGAACTTTCGTTCTGATTCAGCTATTTGATCGCTAAATAACTGTATAAGACGGAAGTCTTCAGGCGGATTATAGACAAGGCTGGTATTAAATGTCGCGTTTTTAGGGTACGAAAACGTAAATATTTTAAGATTAATCTCAGCATCGCGCAGGAGAAAGTACGGCAGAAAGGGGGGGATTAGCAAGGTTCACAGGGTGCAAACCTTGCAGGGTTGAGATGATTTAAGCGCGGCTTACTTCTTAGCCGGATCTTTGTAAGGATCCTTTTTATCGTCCTGGCTCCCATCACGCGTGCGCGGTATTTCACCGTGTTCGCTGGGGTTATCCTTCGCCGGATGCGGCTTGCTCTCTTCTTTATGACTCTCTTTCGACATGACAACCTCCATCTGTGCAGTGCATTAAGCATAGTAGATGGAGGGGTAAATGTTTACAGATTCGCCACGTCGATATACAGCGATTTGTCGATGTTGGTGGAAGAGACGGTGGCTTCGGTAAACGAGTACTCGGCGCGGTCACCGCTGCGGTCAAGCGGCAGCTGTTCAAAGTCAAACAGTTCACGGTCCGCCAGCTGGCTTGGGCTGACGTTTTGCAGCGATTTAAATACGCTCTCCACGCGGCCAGGGGTTTTCTTATCCCACTCGGTCAGCATCGCCTTAATAGCCTGACGCTGTAAGTTCTCCTGCGAGCCGCAGAGATTACACGGGATAATCGGGAAATCTTTCTGCTCAGCGTAGGCGATCAGGTCTTTCTCGCGGCAGTAGGTCAGCGGACGGATCACGACGTTACGACCATCGTCAGAGCGCAGTTTAGGCGGCATGGCCTTCATGCGCGCGCCGTGGAACATGTTGAGGAACAGCGTCTCAACGATGTCATCCATATGGTGGCCCAGCGCGATTTTGGTGGCACCAATTTTCTCGGCGAAGGAGTAAAGCGTACCGCGACGCAGGCGGGAGCAGAGACCGCAGGTGGTTTTGCCTTCCGGTATCTTCTCTTTCACCACCGAGTAGGTGTCTTTGTCGACGATGTAATACGGGATATTGAGACTATCGAGATAGGCTGGCAGGATATGCTCAGGAAAACCGGGCTGCTTCTGGTCCAGGTTAACGGCGATCACCTCAAATTTGATCGGGGCCACTTTTTGCAGGCCAATCAAAATATCCAGCATGGCAAACGAATCTTTGCCGCCGCTCATGCAGGCCATCACCACGTCGTTCTCTTCGATCATGTTGTAATCAGTGATAGCGTTACCAACATTTCTGCGGATACGCTTCTGGAGCTTATTAAACTCAAGGGTTTCTTTTCTTACATCGACTTGATTCATAACCACTTTATTTTGACCCTGATAGTCTGAGAACGACTTGCTTTAAGTAACAATTTTAAGGCGGGCATTATACGTAAGTTTTGCCAGGCAGGAAACATCCGTTGTCCGGCAGGCCGTCTCTCGCGGCACGACCTGCGCTGCTTTAACGATGTGGCGGTGGGTCAATAATTGGATATGGGTCGGGATTGTCGGGCGACGGATCGGGCAGCGGTTGCGGAACAGGGATGGGATCGGGAATGGGAACCGGGTCACCCAGCGGTTCCGAGCTGCGGATCGCTTTTATGCTGTCAGTGAACATGCCTTCCTCCTCAGGTGTTGCATGAACCTTAAGCGTAGGACATCTCAGCCTGCTGGCAAACGGGCAAAAAAAAGCCGGCTATATGCCGGCGTCGTACGAATTAAATGTGCTATGCATTAATTCAAAAAAGGAAGTAAGACAATATGGAGCGCAACGCCCATCGCTTGACGTTGCATTCACCTGCGGGAGTGATATTGCTCCGATTGCGCACCACGTTTATTGACGTCGATCAGCTTTACTCCCCTTTTCTCCGGCAATTTCTCGGCTCAATGTGCTTTTTCACAACCATTTACGTTTTTTTAACCACCAGGCAACGCCCAGTACCAGCACCACCAGCAGCAGGCAGAATGCGCCAAATCCATAACGCCACTCCCCGCCCGGAATGCCGCCAAGGTTGACCCCGAACAGACCGGTCAGGAAGGTCGTTGGCAGAAACACCATCGCCATCAGCGACATCGTATAGGTGCGGCGGTTCATCGCTTCCGCCATGACGGTGCTGATTTCGTCCGACAGCACGCCGGTACGCGCCACGCTGGCATCCAGGTCATCCAGCCCGCGGCCCAGCCGGTCGGAGATATCCTGCATGCGGCGGCGATCGTCGTCGCTCATCCACGTCAGCCGCTCGCTGGCGATGCGCGAAAAGACATCACGCTGTGGCGCCATGTAGCGGCGCATGATAATCAGCTGCTTGCGGATCAGGGAGAGCTCACCGCGCGGCGGAATTTGCTGGTCCACCACCGCATCCTCCAGCTCAATGATTTTGTCATGCAGATCTTCGATAAATTCGCTGGCGTGATCGGTCAGGGCATCACAAACGTCCACCAGCCAGCTGCCGCCATCGGTTGGACCGTTGCCATTTTTTAAGTCGGTCAGCACTTCATCGATGGCAAAAACTTTGCGGCGGCGGGTTGAGACAATCAGCCTGTCGTTGATAAATACGCGGATCACCACCAGCTGGTCCGGGCGTGAGTCCGTGTTCAGATTCACGCTGCGCAGCGTGATCATTGTGCCATCGCTGAGGCGATTGACGCGCGGGCGCATGCTGTCGCCGCCGAGCGCGTCGCGCACGCTGTCCGGGATCAGCGGGGTCGACATCAGCCAGTCGGCGCTATCGCGGTGGGTATAGTTGAGGTGCAGCCAGCATGGGCGGTCACAGTCCAGCACCTCGCTGTCATTGATCGGGATTAACCCGCCCTTACCATCCAACTGACATGAAATAATGGCATCCGATACCTGTAGTGCTTTACCTGCAATAACGTCCACGCTCACCCCGGTTTCAACATAATCAATGCGATACAGTCTAGCCTGTACTGGCACCTAAGCAAAATCTGACAATTAGCGACTGCGGTTAAAAATGGTGACAATTTCCAAACCTGCTCCAGGCGCTAAAAGGCGATCGGCCTCACGAAATTAAGTTATTCCCGCCCTCTCCCCTTGCTAACAGCCAGCCGCTGGGGAAATATCAGCGCAGCAAAACAGGATTGTTACTGAATCTCAGGCAAAACCTAAACCGCTTCTTTCGCCCCTACGGCGTTAACGAAGCGGTTTAGGTTTTTTTTTGGCCTGAATTCGGCAACGGCCCTCAGACAAGATGTCAAAACCAGGAGCACACCATGAAGTACCAGGTTTTATCAGAAGAAATTTTGCAGGGCGTCGGCGGCAAAGAGAATATCCGTTCGGTGATGCACTGCGCGACCCGCCTGCGCTTCAAGCTGAAAGACAGCCGCCGGGCAGACACCGCCGCGCTGAAGCAGAATGCCGGCGTGATTATGGTCGTGGAGAGCGGCGGGCAGTATCAGGTGGTGATTGGTAACCACGTCGGCGAGGTCTATCAGGCGTTAATCGCTGCCGCCGGACTGGGCGAGGAGAGCCGCAGTGATGATAGCAGCGCAGAGAAAAGCACCCTGTTTGCCCGCTTCATTGATATCGTTTCCGGCATCTTTACCCCGTTCGTCGGCGTAATGGCGGCGTGCGGTATCCTTAAGGGGCTGCTCTCTCTGGCACTGGCGTTTGGCCTGACCCGCGAGGCGACCGGGACTTACAAAACCCTGTTCGCCGCCAGCGATGCCGTGTTCTATTTCCTGCCGATTCTGCTGGGGTATACCGCCGGTAAAAAGTTTGGCGGCAATGCCTTCACCACCATGATCATCGGCGCTGCCCTGGTCCATCCGCAGATGCTGGCCGCTTTCACCGCCGCACAAAGCGGCGCGGCGCCGCTGCACTTCTTCGGCATTCCGATGATCCTGATTAACTACAGTTCGTCGGTGATCCCGATTATCTTCGCCGCCTGGTTCTCCTGCCTGATTGAGCGCCTGGTGCACGATCGCCTGCCTGGGGCGGTGCGTAACTTCACCACCCCGCTTCTCTGCCTGGCGATTGTTGTGCCGGTGACCTTTATGCTGATTGGCCCGGCGGCAACCTGGCTGAGCAAGATACTGGCAGCGGGGTATCTGCACGCTTACAGCTTCAGCCCGACGTTTGCCGGTGCGTTTATGGGGGCGTTCTGGCAGGTGTGCGTTATTTTCGGCCTGCACTGGGGCCTGGTGCCGATTATGCTCAATAACCTTGCGGTACAGGGTGCCGATACGCTGCTGCCGCTGCTGATGCCGGCCATACTCGGCCAGGCCGGAGCTACCCTTGGCGTACTGCTGCGCACGCGTGATGCCAGAATGAAAGGGATTGCCGCTTCCGCCTTCAGCGCCAGCCTGTTTGGTATTACCGAGCCGGCGGTGTATGGCGTCACGCTGCCCAAGCGCCGGCCGTTTATCTTCGGCTGTGTCGGAGGCTCAATGGGCGCTGCCGTGCTCGGTTTCTACCACACCACCAGTTTCTCATTTGGCCTACCCTCGATATTTACCTTCAGCCAGGTCGTTCCCAATAGCGGTTTTGATGCCAGCGTGGTGGCGGCCGTGGTCGGCGCGCTGATCGCCTTCAGCTTTGCCACCGTCGCCACCCTGCTGTTTGGTGTGCCTGAAGAAGCGCTAGCTGAACCTGCCAGCAAGGCGGTCCAGGTGGCGCCTGCCACTCCTGAGCTGCTGCACAAATCCCTGTTGGTCAGCCCGATAAGCGGCAGCGTAATCGCACTGGAAAAGGTGCCGGACGCCACCTTCGCCAGCGGCCTGCTGGGCAAGGGCATCGGCATCCAGCCCACCGTGGGGCGCGTACTCTCGCCGGTTAACGGCACTGTTGCTTCGCTGTTTCGCACTCACCATGCCATTGGGCTGGAAGCAGACGACGGGTCTGAAGTGCTGATCCACGTAGGTATCGACACGGTCAAACTCGATGGTCTGCACTTTAGCGCGCACGTCAGTCAGGGCGATGCGGTGCGCGTCGGCGACCTGCTGCTGGAGTTTGATATTGCCGCAATTCGTGCGGCCGGATATGACCTGACCACGCCGGTGCTGATTAGCAATAGCGATGACTATATCGATGTGCTGGCCGCCAGCCAGCAAAGTGTAGTCGCAGCCGGCGAACCCCTGCTGACGCTGATTAAATAATCTTTCATAAGGAGATCAACATGACACAACGTTTCCCACAACATTTCCTCTGGGGCGGCGCAGTCGCTGCAAACCAGGTCGAAGGCGCATGGCAGACCGACGGCAAAGGCATCTCCACCTCAGATTTGCAGCCGCAGGGTATCTTTGGTCAGCGCGTGGAGCGCAAGGACGGTGATTTTGGCATTAAGGATCTCGCTATTGATTTCTATCACCGCTATCCGGAAGACATCAAGCTGTTCGCTGAGATGGGCTTTACCGTGCTGCGCACGTCCATCGCCTGGACGCGCATTTTTCCGCAGGGGGATGAAACCCAGCCAAACGAAGCGGGCCTGGCGTTTTACGATCGGCTGTTTGATGAGATGGCCAAATACAACATCACTCCGCTGGTGACGCTATCCCACTATGAGATGCCGTTCGGGCTGATTCAAAAATATGGCGGCTGGGGCAGTCGTCAGACCATTGATTTCTTCGTCAACTATGCCAAAACCGTGTTTGAGCGCTATAAGCACAAGGTGAAATACTGGCTGACTTTTAACGAGATCAATATGTCGCTGCACGCGCCGTTTACCGGGGTGGGTCTGCCGGAAGAGAGTGGCAAACCGGCGGTATATCAGGCCATCCACCATCAGCTGGTTGCCAGCGCCCGCGCGGTGAAAGCCTGTCACGACATTGTACCTGAGGGTAAAATCGGCAATATGCTGCTGGGGGCGATGCTCTATCCGCTGACCCCTGACCCGGCGGACGTGATGGAAACCCTGCAGCAGAACCGCGACTGGCTGTTCTTTGGCGACGTGCAGACGCGCGGTTACTACCCGGCTTATATGCAGCGTTTCTTTAAACAACAGGGCATCACCCTGGACATTACCGAGCAGGACCGCCTGGATCTGCGCGCCGAGATCGACTTTATCTCCTTCAGCTATTACATGACCGGCTGCGTCACCACTGACGAAGAGCAGAATCAGAAGGAGCGCGCCAACATTCTCAATATGGTGCCGAACCCGCACCTGGCGAGTTCCGAATGGGGCTGGCAGATCGACCCGCAAGGCCTGCGCTATCTGATGAATGTGCTGTATGACCGCTATCAGAAACCGCTGTTTATCGTTGAAAATGGTCTCGGCGCGCGCGACACCGTGGAGGCCGACGGCTCAATCAATGATGACTACCGCATCGCTTATCTCAACGACCATCTGGTGCAGGTGCGTGAAGCGATTGAGGATGGCGTGGAGGTGCTGGGCTACACCTGCTGGGGACCGATCGACCTGGTGAGCGCCTCTAAAGCTGAGTTCTCTAAGCGCTACGGCTTTATCTACGTAGACCGCGACGACCAGGGTAACGGCACGCTGGCGCGCACCCGCAAGAAAAGCTTCTACTGGTATCAGAACGTGATTAAAACTCACGGTGAATCACTGAAGTGATGCTGCGCCGGGCAGCTCTGCCCGGCCTTTTTACGCTTCGTCCGGCTCATCCTTTAGCGACAGCGTCTCTTTCCTGACGCGCTCAATGTGGATGGTCAAAAACATCCGCTCTTCGCTGCCCAGCGTGTACTGATAGTTTTTCATTATGTGCCGGTCAATCTTCTCAACGCACTTGTAGGCGGCGGGATAACGGTCGCGCACCACGTCGTGCAGTGATTCATCGTCGCTGTAGACCCCGCGTTTACCCAGCATACGCTGGGAAAAGAACTTCAGATGGGTGACAAACCGGTTATAGCTCAGCGCCTCGGTCTGATAATCGAGCTGCAGCTGATATTTCACGATATGCAGGATCTCCTGCATAAATTTGGTGATATGCATGACCGCTGGCATCTCACTGCCCAGCTGGGCGTTAACCAGGTGCAGCGCGATAAAACCGGCTTCATCATCCGGCAGGCGAACCTGCAGGCGCTGTTCGATAATATCCAGCGCCGCCAGCCCCAGCGCGTATTCCTGCGGATAGAGGCTGCGGATCTCCCACTGCAACACGTTGCGGATCGGCAAGTTTTGCTGATGGCGCATCAGTGCAAAGTTCACATGATCGGTCAGCGCAATCGCCAGGCTCTCATGCAGCGGGGCCTTCAGCTGCTGGCGGGCCTGGGCGATAATGCACTCGCTGGCGATCACCACCTCCAGCGGAATTTCGGACAGCAGTTCGCTAAGCCGCCCGCTCAGCTGCTGGCTTTTCAGTGCAAAGGTCTTCTCGACCAGCGCGGGATCGAGATCGTCGCCGCTGCGTTTTTTAAACGCCAGCCCGCGCCCCATCACCACCTGTTCGTGGCCCTGCGCATCGTGGATGATCACCACATTATTATTAAGTACTTTCGCTATTTTCATTTCCCGGCCTGAAAACAAAAAAACCTGACGGCCGGAGACGTTCCAGCGGTCAGGTTTTGCCTGCTTAAATGCAGTAACAATCCAGTGATGACACGATAATCCATAATCCCGCCGCCTCAAGCGCGGCGCGGCGGAACTGTGATACAGCTCTCGTGATTTGTGGGCTCTCTTTCTCAGGTCGCCGCGTGGCACTTCGCCTGTGCCAGCTGCTGTAGCTGCTGCGCCCGCACGGTAGCGGCTTTCTGCGCCCGGCTTTTGGCAATGCCGTTACCGATGCCAAAGTCGAGCGCGGCGCCTACCACCGTCAGGCCGTCAAATTCGCCGGTTTTATCGATTTTCTGCTGCACCTGCTGCTGCGCGGCGATCTGCTGCTGAATGCCGCGGCAGTCGAGCTGGTCGGCCTGCACCGTACTGACCGGCGGCGACGCGGGATAGCGTTTTACGGCACAGCCGCTGAGGAGCAAGGTAAGGGATAGCAGGCAGATCAGTTTCATCGTGGATACCGGGTTGTTCGCGATAGGGCAATTATGCGGGTGAGACCCGTAAACCAATGGGATAAGCAGCAGCGTGAACTGCTGCTTTTTCCGGCGGTCAGTGCTTCAGAATATACAGGGTGCGGCTATAAGCCACGTCTTCGGGATTAGTCATCGGGTAGCCCTGCACATAAGGTTTGATCAGGCGGCCGTTGGTGTACTGATAGATCGGGGCTATCGGCGCCTGGTCGGCGATCATCTGCTCGGCGCGGTTGTAATCATCGTTGCGGGCGCTGTCATCAGTTTCCCGGCTGGCCTGCGCCATCAGCGCGTCGTACTCGCTGCTTTTGAAACGTGCAATGTTGCCGCTGTGCGTGGATGTCAGCAAGCTGAGGAAGGTAGACGGCTCATTATAGTCCCCTACCCAGGAAGCGCGGATCACATCGAAATTGCCGCTGTTGCGGCTGTCGATATAGGTTTTCCACTCCTGGTTCTGCAGCTTGACGTTGACGCCCAGGTTTTTCTTCCACATCGAGGCCACGGCAATGGCAATCTTCTGGTGCGTTTCGGAAGAGTTATACAGCAGGGTCAGGTTGAGGGGGTGCGTCGGACCATAGCCCGCCGCTGCCAGCAGCGCCTTAGCCTGGGCATTCAGCTCTTCCTGACTGTGCTGCTGAATAAAGCTGGCTTTCGGCTTGAATCCGGCCGTCACATCCGGCGTGAAATGCCAGGCGGGCTTCTCCCCCGTTCCCACCACTTTTCCGGCGATGATTTTACGATCGATGCTCCAGCTCAGCGCCTGACGCACGCGCACGTCGGCGGTCGGGCCTTTCTGGGTATTGAAGGCATAGTAATAGGTGCCGAGCTGATCCGGGGTGTACACCTCATGCGGGATCTGCTTTTTCAGCAGGCCGTACAGCTCTTTTGGGAAGGATTCGGTGATATCAATATCCCCGGCGCGGTAGCGTTTGGTGGCGCTGGACTCTTCGCTAATCGGCAGGAAGGTGACTTTAGTCAGCACCGTATGGGCGTTGTCCCAGTAGTGCGGGTTGCGAACCAGTTCCAGCTTCTCGTTAACCACGCGGCTTTGCAGCTGATAGGCCCCGTTGCCAACCAGATTTCCGGCTTTGGTCCACTGGTCACCGTACTGCGTGACCACTTTTTGCGGCACCGGGAACAGGCTGAAGTTGGCGGTCAGGCTGGCAAAATAGGGAACCGGCTTGTCGAGCGTCACTTTAAGATGGGTGGCATCCATCGCGCTGACGCCGAGCTTATCCGGGCTCATCTGCCCTTTAATAATCGCCCCGGCATTCTCGATACCCGCCAGTTCAGCAAACCAGGCGAAGGTGGAGGTGTTTTTTGGGTCAACCAGACGTTGCCAGCTGTAAACGAAGTCGGCGGCGGTGACAGTGTCACCGTTTGACCAGCGGGCATCTTTGCGCAGCGTGAAAATCCACGTCTTATTATCGTTGGTCTGCCAGCCGGTGGCGACGCCGGGAATGATTTTCCCATTGGCATCCTGATTTGTCAGACCTTCAAACAGATCGCGGATCACCGGGATTTCCGGCAGCCCGACCGCTTTTACCGGGTCGAGAGAAGCCGGTTCATCTTTAATATGGCGGACAATTTCCTGGCGCGCAGCCAGCTGGGTTCCCGCCGGAACATCGGCAGCATGCGTAACAGAACTGATAACCAGCGCTAAAGCAGCCAGCGCAAAGGGTGACGATTTCCTCATAACGGTATCCTTGCAAGCAACGTAACGTGATGTGCGGCCGGGTTATTTTCACGGCTGACTGTAACGCAGATTGTTACAGCGTAAATAGTATTTTATTCATTGTGTGAGCGATGAACGCTGACGGGCAATGTGCTAGCTTAATCACTGGCTAAATAACTGGAGCACTGCAGATGTCGTTACTTCACCCGAGACCGCTGCGCGGTCGTCTTGATGCCGTGGCGCAACCTTATGGACAGTCGGTACTGGGTGCTCCGCTGCTGTGGTTCCCGGCGCCCATGGCGGATGAAGAGAGTGGCCTGATCCTCGCCGGTACGCACGGCGATGAGAATGCCGCCGTGGTCACCCTCTCATGCGCTATGCGCACGCTGCAGGACAGCCACCGCCGTCACCACGTGGTGCTGGCGGTAAATCCGGATGGCTGCCAGCTTGGCTTACGCGCCAATGCTAACGGGGTTGACCTGAATCGTAATTTTCCTGCCGCCAACTGGCAGCCCGGTGACACGGTTTACCGCTGGAATAGTGCGGCCGACGAGCGCGATGTCCAGCTGTCGACCGGGGATTTCGCCGCGTCTGAACCGGAAACCAAAGCGCTGTGCCAGCTGATCCACCAGATTGCCCCGGCGTGGATTGTCAGCTTCCACGAGCCGCTGGCCTGTATTGAAGACCCGGACAGCAGCCCGCTCGGGCACTGGCTGGCGAGCAAAACCGGCCTGCCGCTGGTTACCAGCGTGGGCTATGCCACGCCGGGTTCGTTTGGCAGCTGGTGCGCCGATCTGGATATGCCATGCATCACAGCAGAGTTCCCGCCGATTTCCGCCGACGCGGCCACCGAACAGTATCTCGGCGCCCTGGTGGATTTACTCAGCTGGCAGCCGTGACAGCTCAATGCGCCCGCAGCTGAACGGCAATACCGGGTCGGCATCCACCGCCAGCCAGGTGGGGCCGTCGAGGTCGACAAAGCGCGCCTGAGGCACCAGCGGCAGCGCGGCGCGGATCGCGCGTGAGGTGCACAGCATACAGCCGAGCATAATGGCGAATCCCTGCGTCTGCGCGGCGGCGGCCAGCTCCAGCGCGGCGGTCAGGCCGCCGGTTTTATCCAGTTTGATATTCACCATCTCATAGCGGCCACGCAGTGCAGGCAGGCTGTCGACGGTATGACAGCTTTCATCTGCGCAGATCGGCAGGGGATGAATAAAGTTTTCCAGCGCCGCATCATCACCCGCAGGCAGCGGCTGCTCCAGCATCGCCACCCCGAGGTCGGCCAGCAGCTGACAGCGCGCGGCCAGCCCCTCGCCGTGCCAGGATTCGTTAGCGTCGACAATCAGCGTCGCCTGCGGCACCGCGCTGCGGATCGCCACCAGCCGCTCAGTAATCAGATGATTGTCGAGTTTGATTTTTAGCAGCCTGGCGCCGTTCTCCCACAGCGCCAGCGCGCTGCTGGCCATCATTTCCGGCCCGTCGATGCTGACGGTCTGCGCCATCTCAATCACCTGTGGCTGTGCGCTGTCGGTCAACTGCCAGAGGCTGCGCTGCGTACGCTGCACTTCCAGGTTCCACAGCGCGCTGTCGAGGGCATTGCGTGCCGCCCCTGCGGGCAGGCTTCGCTGCAGCTGGGCGCGATCCATCCCCTGTTGCAGCGCGGGAAGCAGCTGAGTAATTTGCGCCAGTACGGAGGCTTCACTTTCACCATAGCGGGGATAAGGGGTGCACTCACCAACGGCTTTTATGCCATCCTCTTCCAGTTCGACCACCACCACGCCCGCCTCACTGCGCGCGCCGCGGGCAATGACAAACGGGCTGTGCAACGGCCAGCTTTCCGGGTAGACCTTGACTGCTCTCATACTCAGCTCCCTGATTTCATTATAATTGGACAGCATGACGGATATTAAACTGTCGCACACCTCAAGCATGGCATACACTGGACCAGGTTAAACACCATTAACATTAAAAGGATAGATTATGTCTCAGACCGTACACTTTCAGGGCAATCCGGTTTCCGTTGACGGCCAGCTGCCAACGCCGGGCCAGAGCGCAAAACCGTTCACCCTGGTGGCCAAAGACCTTTCCGAAGTTTCTCTGTCAAACTACGCGGGTAAGCGCAAAGTTCTGAATATCTTCCCGAGCATTGATACCGGCGTATGTGCCGCTTCAGTGCGTAAATTCAACCAGCTGGCGGGCGAAGTCGACAATGCCGTGGTGTTATGCATCTCTGCCGATCTGCCGTTTGCCCAGTCGCGTTTTTGCGGCTCTGATGGCCTGAGCAATGTGGTGACCCTCTCCACGCTGCGCGGCAACGAATTCCTGCAGGATTATGGCGTGGCGATTGCTAATGGCCCGCTGAAAGGCCTGGCTGCGCGCGCCGTTGTGGTGCTGGATGAAAAAGATAACGTTATCTACAGCCAGATGGTTAACGAGATCACCACCGAGCCGGATTACGATGCCGCCCTGGCATCGCTCAATTAAAAATGTAGGGGCCGATCCTCTTTTTCGATCGGCCCGAATTGTAGGGGCCGATCCTCTTTTTCGATCGGCCCATTTACCCGACAATCACGGCCTATTCCGCTTCGCTCTTCTTCTGGCTCAGCCCATATTCCCGCAGCTTATTGGCAATCGCCGTATGTGAAACCCCGAGCCGTTTCGCCAGCTTGCGCGTGCTTGGATACGAAAGATATAAGCGCGTCAGCACTGAACGTTCAAAGCGGCTGGTGATCTCATCCAGCGACCCTTCAATCGCATCATCCCCCAGCGGCAGCTCCATCGCATACTCCGGCAGCACGATATCCTGCGGGCGCAGTTCGTAACCTTCCAGCTGAGTTAATGCACGATAGAGCGCGTTCTTCAGCTGACGCACATTGCCAGGCCAGGTGTAGCGGGTCAGGAAGGCATTGAGCTGCGCGGAGAGTTTCGGTCTTGCCACCCCCTGCTCGTCGGCAAAGCGCGCCACAAACATTTCGGTCAGCGGCAGGATATCCTGCGGGCGGTCGCGCAGCGGCGGCAGATTAAGGGTTAACACGTTGAGGCGATAGAACAGATCTTCGCGGAATTCGCCGCGCTGTACCATCTCCATCAGGTTTTTCTGCGTCGCGCAGATCACCCGCACATCGACGTGCACCTCATGCTCTTCCCCAACGCGGCGGAAGGTGCCGTCATTGAGGAAGCGCAGCAGCTTGGTTTGCATGCGCGGCGACATTTCCCCAATCTCATCCAGCAGCACCGAACCGCCGCTGGCCTGCTCGAAGAAGCCCTTTTTACCTTCCAGCGCGTTCGGGTAGGCCCCGGCAGCGTGACCAAAAAGTTCGCTTTCCGCCACGTCGTCCGGCAGCGAAGCGCAGTTCAGCGCGAGGAACGGCTTTTTGCCGCGCGCGCTGCGCAGGTGGCAAGCGCGTGCCAGCATATCCTTTCCGGTGCCGGTATCGCCGACGATCAGCAGCGGCGCATCGAGCATCGCCAGCTTGCGCGCCTGATCGATAACCTGACGCATTTTGCTGCTGACGGCGACAATATGCTGGAATTCGCTGTCATCATTGACCGCCAGGTTCTGCAGCTGCTGGCCCATCCGCGCGGTGGATTTCAGCATCACCACGCCGCCAACCGGACCCGGCGTTCCCCCCTCTTCATCCTGGGCATGAATCGGGGTGTTCTCCATCAGGAAGTCGCGCCCCTGCAGCACCACGTGATGCGCCTGCGCTTCGATGCGCTCGCTCTCCAGCCAGCGCTGGAAGTTGAAGCCGCTAATCAGCGAACCGGCGCTGTAGTTACGCATCTTCTCTTCATTCAGGGCGAACAGCGTCTGCGCTGCCGGGTTCGCCAGCTCAACTTTGCCTTTCAGATCGATGGAAAATACCGGCTCCGGCAGCGCCACCAGTAGCGCACTCAGGGCGCGATGTTCACGTTCGGAAGGCAGGTATGAGACGGTACGCACGTCGGTCACGCCGGGTATGCGGCGAATTTCTGCCATCAGCTGGCTGAACTGGTCGAAGCTGACGCTGGAAAAATTCAGATAGATGCGGCCAATGGCGGCGATTTCGATGCCGCGCAGGTCGATGCTGCGCTCGACCAGCAGATCCAGCAGTTCGCGGGTCAGACCGATTCGGTCCTGGCAAAAGACTTCAAGACGCATGCGTATTAACCTTTAGTGTGATCATAACAATTCGCGCGTTATCAAGCTTATCGGGCCAGGCATGCCTGGCCCCTACTAATGATGGCGTAGGGGCGAGGCATGCCTCGCCCGATGCAGCCGATAAATGATTGCGAAATAATACGCTATCCTTTGTAGCTCCAAAAGAAGTCTGTCAGGAAATGTTGACAGTCGCTGTAATCCTGAGCTTATTTGTCACTTTTGCCGCCATTCTGCATGCTCTCTTTCAGCTGGCCGATCAAATCGCGGCGGAAGTCACCCAGACGGGGTTTCTCCCCTTCCAGCCACGGCAGCGGGCGGCACAGCTCCATCGCTTTAATGCCGAGGCGCGCCGTCAGCAACCCGGCGCCAATTCCCTGCGCCGCCCGGGCTGAGAGACGGGCGGCAATGTCCTGTGACATCCAGTCCATGCCGACTTCGCGCACCAGTTCAGACGCACCGGCGAAAGCGATATTGAGCAGCACCAGACGGAACAGGCGAATACGGCTGAAATAGCCAAGTTCAATGCCGTACAGCGCGGCAATACGATTCACCAGCCGCAGATTGCGCCAGGCGATAAATGCCATATCCACCAGCGCCAGCGGGCTGACGGCAATCATCAGCGTTGACTCAGCGGCATAGCGGCTGATTTCCCGGCGCGCCTGGCGGTCGAGCACCGGCTGCACCAGCTGCGCATAGAGCGCGACGATTTCGCGATCGTTATGGGTTTCATGCAGGGAGGCCTGCCAGCGCTGCAGCGCCGGATGCCCGGCATCCAGTCCGGCCTGGCTGGCCAGCTTCTCACAGAATGCGCGCCCTTTACCGATGCCGTGGCTGGCCAGCAGCTCCCGCGCCACGTCGCGCTCTTCCGCACGTTCACGCAGGCGATAAAGCCGCCGCCATTCGCTTATCAGCGATCCGGCTCCGGCCGCGACGACCAGTGCGCCCGCCGCGCCGCCGCCCAGCGCAATCCAGTCCTGCGTCACCCAGGCCTGATGCATCCACTGTATGCCCTGCGCCACCACGCTGACGCCAAACAGCCCCAGCCCGGCGATGGTCATTTTGCGCCACAGGCTGCGCTTCGGGCGCAGTGCGGCTTCGACGGCCTGCTCGCCTGCGCCCTCTTCTTCGGCTTCGCGCTCTGGATCGACGACCACGAAATTATCCTGCTGCGCGGCAAAGGCCTGGGTTGGGCGCAGCGGCGCGGCCGCGTCCTCTTTTAACGGTGCGGCAAAATCAATGCGTGGTTTAATCGGTGCGTTCATCGCAGTTTATCTCCCAGTAAAAATTCCAGTGCCGCATCCATGCGGATATGCGGCAGAGGACGATCGACATCCAGATCCTGCGGACGGAACTGTTCAAAGTGGAACCCCTGCTGCTGCCAGAATGCGTTGCCAGGCAGGCGCGGCGGCACTTCACCCGGATAGACCGTCAGCGGCTCATTGTCCGCCAGCCGGTGACCGCGCAGTGCCGGGATGCTCTCGCCCTGATGATCGACGCGCCCACTCTGGGTGGCCTGCACCGATGCCAGCCCCACGCAGTCCATGGTGATGCCTTCAAAGGCAGCATTCTGCCAGGCGTCCTGCACCAGCTGTTGCAGCAGCGAGACCAGATTGGCGTGCTGGTCGGCGGTGACGTGATCGGATTTGGTGGCGGCGAACAGCAGCTTGTCGATCACCGGGGAAAACATGCGGCGAAACAGCGTGCGCTGCCCGTAGGAGAAGCTCTGCATCAGCTGGGTCAGCGCCAGGCGCATGTCGTTAAACGCCTGCGGCCCGCTGTTGAGCGGTTGCAGGCAGTCCACCAGCACGATCTGGCGATCGAAGCGCAGAAAGTGATTCTTATAGAAGTCCTTCACCACGTGCTGACAGTAGTACTGGTAGCGCGCGCGCAGCATGCCGATATTGGTGGAGGCATCGGCCTGCATCAGGCGCGTTTCACCGCCCTCGTCCACCGCCGGCCATGGGAAAAATTGCAGTGCCGGGGCGCCCGCCATCTCACCCGGCAGCACAAAGCGCCCCGGTTGGATAAAGTGCAGCCCCTCCTGCTTGCAGCGCTGCAGATATTCGGTCCAGGCCGCGGCGATCTCTGCCAGACGGTTTTCATCGGCGGGCGCTAACGGGTCGAGATCGGCGCACAGCTGCTGCCAGCGCTGGGACCAGGCTGCGCGGTCGCCCTGCAGCAGGCCAGTCATCTGACGCGACCAGCTCAGGTAATCCTGCGCCAGCATCGGCAGGTCGAGCAGCCATTCACCGGGATAATCGACGATCTCCAGGTACAGGGTTGAAGCGTCTTTAAAATGGCGCAGCAGGGAATCGCGCGAGCGATAGCGCAGCGCGAGACGCATTTCACTGACGCCGCGCGTCGGCGTGGGCCAGTTTGGCGGCGTACCATACAGCTGCGCCAGCCCCTCATCGTAGGTGAAGCGCGGCATGCCGAGATCGCGCTGCGGCACGCGCTTCACGCCCAGCAGACGCTGTTCGCGCACGGCGGAAAACATCGGCAGGCGCGCACCGGCGTTAACGTTGAGAAGTTGATTAACCAGAGAGGTGATAAAAGCGGTTTTTCCGCTGCGGCTCAGGCCGGTAACCGCAAGGCGCAGATGGCGATCCACGCCGCGATTGACCAGAGAAAGTAATTCATTTTGCAGTCTTTTCATCTGTGGGGTTGCCATCCTTATTGCGAGTTATTCCATTATCGTAACATCAGGCCAGCACCGCACAATCCTTTAACGGGTCGGTTTGACCCAGCGAGCGGTCGCGCGCTTCATTACGCGCCGCACCAGCGGCTCCAGTGCCCAGGCCAGCAGGATTTTCAGCGGCCTGCGGGCAACGGATTTGACCGCCCAGCCGCTCAGGCCTGCCGGGCCATAGGTGACCGCATTAATCAGAATAAACTTACCGGCCTTTTTCAGGGCCGGGGCATGTCGTTGCCATTGGCGCATCGTATTTCTCCGTTGAAGACCGGTTTTAGTATTACAGCTGACGGAAGCGGCTGCGCACGCTGAAGGTTTCAGAAGTCACGTAGCGTTCAACCTCACGTAGCTGCTGCTCTCCGCCATTCAGTTCTGCACTCAGTTCATCGAGCAGCTGATGGGCGCTCAGCGGTTTATCCTGCCCCTGCACGCTGAGCGGCATTTCGTCGAGCACCGCCGCCAGCGCGAAGTAGGCAATCAGGGTAAAGATAAACAGCCCGCAGAACATCGACAGCACCACAATCACGCGTACCAGCAGCACCGGAATACCGAGGTAGTCGGCAATCCCGGCACAGACGCCTTTCAGCTTGCCCTGCTGCGGAATGCGATACAGTTTGTTCTTACTCATGGCTGCCTCCAGTTCGGATGCTCAGCGTCGAGAATAGCTTCCAGCGACTGAATGCGCTCGCGCATTTTGCGTGCGTCCTGGGTCAACTGCTGCAGACGCTGCAGTTCATTTTGCGACAGCTCAGCGCAGCCGCTGCGACGATTGCTGTAGTGCAGCCAGAGCCAGATCGGTGCCACGAACAGCACGAAGATCGTCAGGGGGATGGCTAAAAATAACGCGCTCATTCACTCTCCTTGCGGGTTAAGCATAGGTTATCCGGCCACTTTCGTGGCCCGTTACATTATTCGCTGCGGTTCATTTTTGCTTTCAGCGCGGCCAGCTGCTCGCTGATTTCATCGTCGGCCTGCAGATCGGCAAACTGCTGATCGAGCGTTTTCTTCTTGCCGAAGCTGTGGCTCTCGGCCTCGGCTTCCATATGATCGATGCGGCGCTCAAACGATTCAAAGCGCGCCATCGCTTCATCAATTTTACCGCTGTCCAGCTGGCGGCGCACATCGCGTGAGGAGGAAGCGGCCTGATGACGCAGGGTCAATGCCTGCTGGCGTGCGCGGGTTTCGCTCAGTTTGCTTTCCAGCTCACCAATCTCACTTTTCATACGCGCCAGGCTCTCTTCTACCTGAGTGGCTTCCTGCTGCAGTGTGGCAATCAGATCGGTCAGCTTCTGTTTTTCCATCAGCGCAGCGCGCGCCAGGTCGTCTTTCTCTTTACGCAGTGCCAGTTCAGCTTTTTCCTGCCATTCCGCCTGCTGGCTTTCAGCCTGGTCAATGCGGCGCAGCAGCTGTTTTTTCTCAGCCAGCGCGCGGGCAGAAGTGGAACGCACTTCAACCAGCGTATCTTCCATTTCCTGAATCATCAGGCGCACCAGCTTCTGCGGATCTTCTGCTTTTTCCAGCAGCGAGTTAATGTTGGCGTTCACGATGTCGGCGAAGCGAGAAAAAATACCCATTATCGAAATCCTCTTCAGTCAGTTGTCGGCACAAATGATAGTGCGCTGTGAGTTATTACTATTCAAATAGCGTGCCAGTTTTTATGTTGCTGATTTTACTGGGCCGGGCGGCTTTACACCCTCAGCCACAGCGGCTAAAGTGGTTTTTATCACTAACACCTGGTGAAATTAATGATGAGCGAAAATCCTGATACCCTGCTCGGTGAATCAAACAACTTTCTGGAAGTGCTGGAGCAGGTTTCCCGCCTCGCGCCGCTGAATAAGCCGGTGCTGGTTATTGGCGAGCGCGGCACCGGCAAAGAGCTGATCGCCAGCCGTCTGCACTATTTATCCGACCGCTGGCAGGGGCCGTTTATTTCGCTCAACTGCGCCGCGCTCAATGAAAACCTGCTGGATTCGGAGCTGTTCGGCCACGAGGCCGGCGCTTTTACCGGCGCGCAGAAACGCCATCTTGGCCGGTTTGAACGCGCTGACGGCGGTACGCTGTTTCTTGACGAGCTGGCAACCGCGCCGATGCTGGTGCAGGAGAAGCTGCTGAGGGTGATTGAATATGGTCATCTGGAGCGCGTCGGCGGCAGCCAGCCGCTGCAGGTCAGCGTGCGGCTGGTGTGCGCCACCAATGACGACCTGCCGAAGCTGGCGCAGGAGGGGAGATTCCGTGCCGACCTGCTCGACCGCCTGGCGTTCGATGTGGTGCAGCTCCCGCCGCTGCGCGAAAGGCGCAGCGATATTCTGGTGATGGCGCAGCACTTCGCCATTCAGATGTGCCGCGAGCTGGGGCTGGCGCTGTTTCCCGGTTTTTCTCCGGCGGCTGAACAGCGCCTGCTGGATTACGGCTGGCCGGGCAACGTGCGCGAGCTGAAAAACGTGGTGGAGCGCTCGGTGTATCGCCACGCCAGCATTGAGGAGCCGCTGGATAACATCATTATCAATCCGTTCGAGCGCACTGCGCCTATCCCGCTGGAGGAGCCCGCCGCGGACGCCCTGCCCGCGCTGCCGCTGGATCTGCGCCGCTGGCAGCACGAACAGGAGAAAACGCTGCTGGAGAAAAGCCTTGCGCAGGCGCGCTTTAATCAGAAACGCGCCGCCGGGCTGCTGGGCGTGACCTATCATCAGCTGCGCGCCATGCTGAAGAAACACGATTTGAATCCGTCATAATTAACGGCGGGCGAGGCATGCCATCATTAACGGCGGGCGAGGCATGCCATCGCCCCTACGGTGTTGCGCCGCACCCTCACAGGGGGCGGGCATGCCGTCGCACCACGGTGTTGCGCCGCACCTTCGCTGGGGTCGGGCATGCCATCGCCCCTACGGTATTGTGCCGCACCCTCGTAGGGGTCGGGCATGCCCGACCCTGGTTTTACGGCAAAAAAAAGCCCACGCAGGGTGGGCTAAAAATACTGGAAGCAATGTGAGCAATGTCGTGCTCTTCAGCGGCAGAGCCACCGGTGAAGCGCAGGGGAATAATAATCATTCTCAGTCTTGCTTGTAAAGCATTTTGTTGAGAATCTTTCTCATTTCCATAACAACTTTGTGCGTATTTTCAACACCCTCTGGTTGATGTGCTTATTAATGTAGCGGAATCGCCCCGCCACTATGCAGCAAACTTTGGGTGCAGCCTGAGAGTGCGGTACACTGTGTTTATTGCCTGAATTTTCAGAAGAGTTATGCGCAAACTAATCTCCACTCTGCTTCTGAGCCTGAGCGTGCTAAGCGCCCCGGCCTGGTCCGCAACGCCCGGTGATATCCGCCAGAGCGGCTTCGTGTATTGCGTTAACGGCGTAATGAATACTTTTAACCCGCAGATGGCCAGCGGTGGGCTGGTGGTGGATACCCTCGCCGCCCAGCTGTATGACCGCCTGCTTGACGTCGATCCTTACACCTATCGCCTGATCCCCGAGCTGGCAGAGAGCTGGGAAGTGCTGGATAACGGCGCCACCTATCGCTTCCACTTGCGTCACAACGTGGCCTTCCAGCACACCGCCTGGTTCAAACCCAGCCGCCCGATGAATGCCGATGACGTGGTGTTTAGCTTCGAGCGCGTATTTAACCGCAAGCACCCGTGGCACAACGTCAACGGCGGCAGCTACCCCTACTTTGACAGCCTGCAATTTTCCGATGCGGTGCAGAGCGTGAAGAAGCTGGATAAGGATACGGTAGAAATCCGCCTTAACAGCCCGGATGCGTCCTTCCTGTGGCACCTTGCCACCCATTACGCGCCGGTGCTGTCAGCCGAGTATGCCGATCGGCTGAGCAAAATTGATCGCCAGGAGCAGCTCGATCGCGAGCCCGTTGGCACCGGTCCGTTTATGCTGAATGATTACCGCAGCGGACAGTACATTCGCCTGCAGCGCAATGACGCTTACTGGAAAGGCCAGCCGCGCATGGCGCAGGTGGTGGTCGATATGGCAGCGGGCGGCACCGGGCGCTTGTCCAAGCTGCTGACCGGCGAGTGCGACGTGCTGGCCTACCCTGCCGCCAGCCAGCTCTCTATCCTGCGTGACGACCCGCGCCTGCGCCTGACGCTGCGCCCGGGCATGAACATCGCCTATCTGGCGTTTAATACCCGCAAAGCGCCGCTCGATCGTCCACAGGTGCGCCAGGCGCTGGCGCTGGCAATCAACAATGAACGCCTGATGGAGTCGATTTATTACGGCACCGCCGAGACCGCAGCCTCGATTCTGCCGCGCGCTTCATGGGCCTATGATACCGATGCGCGCGTCACGCCCTATAATCCGCAGAAAGCCCGTGAAGAGCTAAAGGCGCTGGGCATTGAGAACCTGCACCTCAACCTGTGGGTGCCTTCTGCCTCACAGTCCTGGAACCCCAGCCCGCTGAAAACCGCCGAGCTGATTCAGGCCGATCTGGCGCAGGTTGGCGTCAAAGTGACCATCGTGCAGGTAGAGGGGCGCTTCCAGGAAGCCAGACTGATGGAGAATAACCACGACCTGACGCTGACCGGCTGGGCAACCGACAGTAACGATCCGGACAGCTTTTTCCGCCCGCTGCTGAGCTGCGCGGCCATTGCCTCACAGACCAACTTTGCCCACTGGTGTAACTCGGCGTTTGATGAGCTGCTGCATAAGGCCCTGCTGTCACAGCAGCTTGCTAACCGCATCGACTATTACGATCGCGCCCAGGCGCTGCTGTCGCAGGAGCTGCCGGTGCTGCCGCTGGCCTATTCGCTGCGCCTGCAGGCCTACCGCCACGATATCAAAGGCCTGGTGCTTAGCCCGTTTGGTAATGCTTCCTTTGCGGGTGTCCACCGCGAAAGTGGTGAGGAGAAATCGCCGTGATTATCTATACGCTGCGCCGCCTGGTGCTGTTTATCGTCACGATGTTTATGCTGACGCTGGTTGGCTTCAGCCTGAGCTATTTCACGCCGCATGCGCCGCTGCAGGGTGCATCGCTGTGGGATGCGCTGCTGTTCTGGCTCAGAGGCATCGTGCAGCTGGATTTCGGGGTGTCCAGTATTAACGGTCAGTCGATTAATCTGCAGCTGCGTGAAGTGTTCCCCGCCACGCTGGAGCTGTGCTTTATGGCCTTCAGCCTGGCACTGCTGGTCGGTATTCCGCTGGGTATTGTCGCCGGGGTGATGCGTAACAAATGGCAGGATAAAGCGATCAGCGCCGTGGCCCTGCTCGGCTTTTCCCTGCCGGTGTTCTGGCTGGCGCTGTTGCTGACGCTGTTTTTCTCGCTTAATCTCGGCTGGCTGCCGGTGTCCGGGCGCTTTGACCTGCTCTATCCGGTGCAGCACATCACCGGGTTCGCACTGATTGATGCCTGGCTGACGGACTCGCCGTGGCGCCATGAGATGATTATCAGCGCGCTTAAGCATATGATCCTGCCGGTTACCGCGCTGGCCGTGGCACCCACCACTGAGGTGATCCGCCTGCTGCGCATCAGCACCCGCGAGGTGATGGAGCAGAACTATGTGAAAGCCGCCGCCACGCGCGGGCTGTCGCGCTTCACCGTTATCCGCCGTCACGTACTGCATAATGCCCTGCCGCCGGTGATCCCGCGTCTCGGGCTACAATTCTCTACCATGCTGACGCTGGCGATGATTACTGAAGTGGTGTTTAGCTGGCCAGGCCTCGGCCGCTGGCTGATTAACGCCATTCGCCAGCAGGATTATGCGGCGATTTCCGCCGGCGTGATGGTGGTTGGCGCTCTGGTGATCGCCGTGAACGTGCTCTCCGATATTCTGGGTGCCATGACAAACCCGCTGAAGCATAAGGAATGGTATGCCCTCAGATAATATCTACTCCGAGAAGCGGCCGCCCAGCCCGCTGCGCCACACGTGGGGGCTGTTCTATCGCGATACCACGGCGATGATTGGCTTCTATGGCTTTATCGCGCTGCTGCTGCTGTGCATTTTTGGCGGGCTGGTGGCGCCTTACGGCCTCGACCAGCAGTTTCTCGGCTTCCAGCTGCTGCCGCCTTCATGGTCACGCTATGGCGATGTTTCGTTCTTCCTCGGTACGGACGATCTGGGGCGCGATCTGCTCAGCCGCCTGCTGAGCGGCGCGGCGCCGACCGTCGGCTCCGCGATTGTGGTCACGCTGGCGGCGGCGCTGTGTGCGATGGTGCTTGGCGTTTTTGCCGGGCTGACGCACGGCCTGCGCTCGGCGGTGATGAATCACGTGCTCGACACGCTGCTGTCGATCCCCTCTCTGCTGCTGGCTATCATCGTGGTGGCCTTTATGGGTCCACGGCTGGAACATGCGATGCTGGCGGTGTTCCTGGCCATTCTGCCGCGCCTGGTGCGCGCCATTTACAGCGCGGTGCATGATGAGCTGGAAAAAGAGTACGTGGTGGCCGCGCGTCTCGACGGCGCCAGCAGCCTGGATATTCTCTGGTATGCCATTTTGCCTAACATTCTGGCGCTGCTGGTGACCGAATTTACCCGCGCGCTGTCGATGGCGATCCTCGATATCGCCGCACTCGGCTTCCTCGATCTCGGTGCGCAGCTCCCCTCCCCGGAGTGGGGCGCGATGCTGGGCGATTCGCTGGAGCTGATTTATGTTGCTCCCTGGACCGTGATGTTACCGGGCGCAGCGATTATGCTTAGTGTACTGATTGTTAACCTGTTGGGTGACGGCGCACGCCGGGCCATCGTTGCGGGAGTTGAATAATGCCGCTGCTCGATATTCGTAACCTGACGATAGAATTTATGACCTCCGAAGGGCCGGTAAAAGCGGTCGACCGGGTCAGCATCACGCTGAGCGAAGGTGAAGTGCGCGGGCTGGTGGGAGAATCCGGTTCGGGCAAGAGCCTGATCGCCAAGGCGATCTGCGGTGTCACCAAGGATAACTGGCGCATCACCGCTGACCGCATGCGCTTTAACGACATCGACCTGCTGCACCTGACGCCGCGTGAACAGCGTAAAATTGTCGGTCATAACGTGTCGATGATTTTCCAGGAGCCGCAGTCGTGCCTTGACCCGTCGGAAAGTATCGGCACTCAGATCAAGCAGGCGATCCCCGGCTGGACGTGGAAAGGCCGCTGGTATCAGCGCTTTGGCTGGCGCCATCGCCGCGCCATTGAGCTGCTGCACCGCGTTGGCATCAAAGATCATAAAGATATTATGAGCAGCTTCCCGTATGAGCTGACCGACGGCGAGTGCCAGAAGGTGATGATTGCCATCGCCCTGGCGAATCAGCCGCGCCTGCTGATTGCCGATGAGCCAACAAACGCCATGGAACCGACCACCCAGGCGCAGATTTTCCGCCTGCTCTCCCGGCTCAACCAAAACAATAACACCACTATTCTGCTGATCAGCCACGACCTGCAGATGCTGAGCCAGTGGGCGGATAAAATTAACGTGATGTACTGCGGGCAGACGGTGGAAACCGCGCTCAGCGACGAGCTGATCAGCGCGCCGCATCACCCTTATACTCAGGCGCTGATCCGCGCAATGCCGGACTTTGGCCGTTCGCTGCCGCACAAGAGCCGCCTCAATACGCTGCCGGGTGCCATCCCCTCGCTTGAACACCTGCCGATTGGCTGCCGCCTGGGCCCGCGCTGCCCTTATGCCCAGAAAACCTGTATTGAGACCCCGCGCTTAACCGGGTCGAAGAGTCATATGTTTGCCTGCCACTTCCCGCTGAATATGGAGAGTCAGTAATGGTTGAAACGCTGCTGGAAGTGCGCAACCTGAGTAAAACCTACCGATACCGCACCGGGCTGTTCCGCCGCCAGCATGTTGAGGCGGTGAAGGATGTCAGCTTCACCCTGCGCGAGCGCCAGACGCTGGCGATTATCGGTGAAAACGGCTCGGGCAAATCGACGCTGGCGAAAATGCTGAGCGGGATGATTGCCCCCTCATCCGGCGAAATAGTGATTGACGATCGTCCGCTGGAGTATGGCGATTACGGCTATCGCAGTCAGCGCATTCGTATGATATTCCAGGATCCGTCGACCTCCCTGAATCCGCGCCAGCGCATCAGCCAGATCCTCGATTTCCCGCTGCGCCTCAACACCGAGCTGAATGCAGATGAGCGCGAGAAACGTATTATCGCCACGCTGCGCCAGGTCGGGCTGCTGCGCGACCACGCGTCCTATTATCCGCACATGCTGGCCCCGGGTCAGAAGCAGCGCATCGGCCTGGCGCGCGCGCTGATTTTACAGCCGAAGGTGATTGTGGCGGATGAAGCGCTGGCGGCGCTGGATATGTCGATGCGCTCGCAGCTGATCAATCTGATGCTGGAGCTGCAGGACAAGCACGGTATTGCCTATATCTACGTCACGCAGCATCTGGGTATGATGAAACATATCAGCGACAAGCTGCTGGTGATGCATCAGGGCGAAGTGGTGGAGCGCGGCAGCACCGCCGACGTGCTGGCCTGCCCGCTGCACGATCTTACCAAACGCCTGATCTCCAGCCACTTCGGTGAAGCGCTGACCGCCGACGCGTGGCGTAAAGACCGCTAACCCCCACCCCGTAGGGGTCAGGCATGCCTGACCCGGCGTATGCCTGACCCGGCAACTGCTGACCAGGGCGAGGCATGCCTCGCCCCTACGATGGCACTGCCTGGCCAGGGCGAGGCATGCCTCGCCCCTACGACGGCACCGCTTATGCCATCCAGCTATTTGATAGCACCGAACATTATTTCTTTCGCTTTAGCGCTTACGCCAGGATACCCGTGCCGTAATTGAAAAGGAATGATCATGGAACAGCGCCGCTTTACCGGCAACAACCACTGGTATCATGAAACCCAGACCAGCCTGCCCGCGCAGCGCGCGCCGCTGGTGCCCGAAGCTGCCACTATTGAAGACCGTTTCCTGCTTGGTCTGGCGCAGCAGGTCGAGGGCGACCTGATCCCCACTTTGCAGCAGGTGCAGCCCGCACTGCTGGCCTCACGCGATCTCTATCAGATCCTGTTCCCCAACGAATTAACCACCACTCTGACCCACACGCTTACGCTGTATGACCGACTGAGCAGCGCGCTGACGGTGGCGCAGGTTACCGGCGTTCAGCGACTGTGCAATCACTATGCGGCGCGGCTTAACCCGCTGCCTGGGCCGGATTCATCGCGTGAGAGCAATCGCCGCCTGACGCAAATCACCGAGTATGCCCGCCAGCTTGCCAGCCAGCCAACGTTGATTGACGCCGCTGCCGTACAGCATCTGGATGATGTGGGGCTCAGTGCGTCGGATATTGTCACGCTCAGCCAGATTATTGGCTTTGTCAGCTACCAGGCACGCGTGGTGGCCGGAATTCATGCCCTGCTGGCGCTGCCCGTGCGCTGGATGCCGGGCGTAACGGTGCCTGCAGACGCGGACCCCGAGCTGTTCAGCACCGCGGCAGAGTGGCAGCCCAGCCTGCCGCCGCTCGAAATGCGTTACGCCGCAACCGATCAGTTAGAGGCCCTGACTTTCTGTCAGCCGATAGCCGAGCTGGAAGCCGGTGCCTGGCTGTTCGCGCACGACGGCAAAACCCTGTACGGCTGGGCGAGCCTGCTGCAGGCACTGTCTGAAATCCGTCATTCGCCGCAGGCCACGCTGGCGGCGGCAGTGACCGCAAGGATTAACGGCAGTGCTGCCTGCTTTGGCCGCTTAGCGCTGGGCGAATTGCGTGATGCACTGCAGGCGAGTGTCGATCACGCGCTGGCGCTGGCTGACCCACAGCAGCAGGCGGTGATCCAGCTGGCAGCCCAGCTAACGCGCTCGCCCGAGCGGGTTAACGCGGCGCACGTGCAACCGCTGAAAGAGGCCGGGCTGAGTAGCGCGCAAGTGTTTGCGATAATCCTTAGCGTGGCTAACGCCAGCTGGGGCAACCGCCTGATGCAGGGCCTCGGCAGCACGGCAGCGCGTTAGCTCAGCCCATCAGCCAGCGCCGTACTTCATCGAAGAAATGCTGTGCCAGCGGAGTGGCGCGACCAGGCTCGGCGATCACCACCGCAGCCTGGCGTGACATCGGCGGCATCGCCACCGCGCGGCGGCTCAGCTCACCGCTCATCCCCGCGATCAGATGCCCGACGGGAGAAATCAGGCAGCCCAGGCCCACCTGCGCGCCCTGCAGCAGCTGAAATACCGAGGTGGTCTCCAGCACCACGCGCAGCTCCAGCCCGGCTTCGCGGAAATGCCCGTCAACATAGCGGCGAAAATAGCGGGTTTGATCGGCCAGACAGAGCGGCAGCGCGGCGATCTCTGGCAGCGTCAGCGGCTCAGTGCCGTTCAACTGCGGAAAATGCTGCGGATGAAACAGCAGCTCCACGCCATTATCCACCAGCGTTTCTGCCTGAAAATGCAGTTCGCGCAGCGTCGACAGCTCAAAGAAGCCAATGCCGACATCCACCGTATGGCTATTCAGCGCTTCCAGCAGCTGATCGGCGCTCAGCACCGCCACGCGGTAATCCAGCTGCGGATAGCGCTCGCTAATCGCCTTCAGCATCACCGGCAGCGAGATGCTGCACTGGGGCACCACGCCGATGCGCAGCGTGCCGTTAACCCCGTGCTTCAGCGACTCAACTTCCAGCTTTAAGCCCTGATAAACCGAGACGATCTCCCGCGCCCACGAGAGCACACGCTCCCCTTCCGGGGTGAAGCCGTCGAAGTTATTGCTGCGGTTAATCAGCGACAGCCCCAGCTCAATTTCCAGTTTTTTCAGGCGCATCGAAAGCGTGGGCTGACTGACAAAGCTGGCTTCTGCGGCACGGCCAAAGTGGCGCTCGCGCTCGAGGTTGCACAGGTAGATGAGCTGCTTGATATCCATAATGGTTATTTTATTGGTAAATTTTGGCTAATAGTAACAGCCTGAGAGCCAGAAACGCGACTTCATGCCACGCCCAGCGCACTTTTCACCTCGCTGGCTATTTTCTCTACCTGCGGCCCATAAATCACCTGCACATCGCGATCGCTAACGCGATTTACGCCATTGGCACCGGTACTCATCAGCGTCTGGTCCACTACCTCGTTCATCTGCTTAACGCGCACGCGCAGACGGGTGAAGCAGCAATCGACGTCCTCTATATTGGCCTTCCCGCCCAGCCCGCTGATAATCACGCGGGTGCGCTCGTCGGCGGCAACGGTCTCCTGCTGCGGTTCCTGCCCGGATTCTCGCCCCGGGGTTTCCACCCGCATCCGCAGGATGATGAATTTAAAGCCGTAGTAGTAGATCGGCACGTAGATTAGCCCGAGCACCACGCTCCACCACCAGGCCGTTTTGCTGCCGCCCAGAATGCCGAACACCACCAGATCAATCGCACCGCCCTGAATGTTGCCAATCATCAGGTGCATCAGCGACATCAGCATAAACGACAGCCCGCTCAGCAGGGCGTGCAGGATGTAGAGCACCGGCGAGACAAAGATAAAGCAGAACTCCAGCGGCTCGGTGATCCCGGTGGTAAACGAGGTGAGCGCCCCGGCCATTACCAGCGCCTTCACCCGCTGTTTATGTTCCGGTCGCGCACAGTGATAAATCGCCAGCGCGGCGGCGGGCAGGCCAAACATCATCACCGGGATTTTACCCTGGGCGAGGAAACGCGTGGCCTCCTGCACCGTGGCATCCGCCACCGAGCCGGGATGCGTCAGTGAGGTGTTAAAGATGTTCAGCGCGCCGACAATCGTCTGCCCGTCTACCGTGGCAATGCCGCCAATCGGCGTGAAGCGCACGGTTTCATTGAGGATGTGATGTAACCCGGTCGGGATAAGCAGGCGTTCACTGGTACCGTAGAGCAATGCGCCGTACTGGCCGCTTTTGCCAATCAGCTCCCCGACCCAGGCAATCCCGGCGCCAATCGTCGGCCAGACTAACGCCAGCAGCACGCCCACCAACGGCAGCACCAGCACGGTGACAATCGGCACAAAGCGCCGTCCGCCGAAAAAGCTGATAGCGGTCGGCAGCTGAGTGGTGTAGCAGCGGTTATGGATCGCCACCGTCAGCAGCCCGGCAATCACCCCGCCCAGCACGCTCATGTTGTAGGTAAAGATACCGAGCATCGGGATGTATTCCGCCGAGGTCATCATCGCTGCTGTCTGGTCCATGCCCTGCTGCTGGAGCGCGGCGGGTGTGGTAGTGGCAGCGGTCAGACCCTTGGCGGCTAGCGTGGCGCTAACGCCCACGTGCATAGCGATGAAACCTATCACCGCGGCAAAGGCGGCCGTCGGTTTCTCCGCTTTTGCCAGGCCAATGGCGCTGGCAACGGCAAAGAACAGCGGCAGGTTAGCAAACAGCGCCCCGGCGACCTTACGGATAAAGCCAATGATCAGCTGGGGCGTCTGCATGCTGGCGAAGGCCTCCCCGGTAATCGCCGGATTTTGCAACGCCGCCGCCACACCAAGGAAAATGCCGGCGGCGGCAATCACCGAAATCGGCATCATCAGCGCTTTGCCGAAGGCGTGGATCTTGCTGGCAAACTCTTTCATCTGACCTCTCCCGCTCTGACTGCAAAGAGCTAAGTATTAGTCGCGTGCTTGATTAAGATCGTCTTCAGCGGCAATTTTAACGGTTAATTCTTGAGCGCAATCACACTTCTGCGCCTGCCATGATAAACAGCGCCTATCGCACCATTTCCTCAATCAATTAGACAAATCCCCCTGCCACTCGCAGAATTGCCATAAAGAAGACATATACTCATAACAATTATTCAACATAAGCCTGCGAGATAATGAAATTTAAAGAAGCCATCAAACCTTACCAGGCCGCTGCGGGCGGTTGGGGTTCACTGGAAGCCACGACCCGCTTCGTTTTTGACAGCAAGCAAGTGATCAAAAATCTGCGCAATCTGATGCGCATGAACAAAGCGAAAGGCTTTGACTGCCCGGGCTGTGCCTGGGGTGATGATAATAAAAGTACCTTCAGCTTCTGCGAGAACGGTGCGAAAGCGGTGACCTGGGAAGCCACCCGCCGCAATATCGGTGCCGATTTTTTTGCTCAGCATAGCGTCTCGGCACTGTATCAGCAGAGCGATTACTTCCTCGAATATCAGGGGCGCCTGACCGAACCGCTGCGCTATAACCGCGCCACCGACCGCTACGAGCCCATTAGCTGGGACGATGCCTTCCAGCTTATCGCTTCCCATATCAAGGCGATGGACAATCCTGACCAGATGGAGCTGTACACCTCCGGGCGCGCCAGTAATGAAGCCTCCTGGCTGTATCAGCTGTTTGGCCGCATGAACGGCAGCAATAACTTCCCCGACTGCTCTAACATGTGCCACGAAGCCAGCGGCACCGGTTTGAAACGCAGCATCGGCGTCGGCAAAGGCACCATCCGCCTGGACGATTTTGACCATGCTGATGCGATTTTCGTGTTCGGTCAGAACCCCGGCACCAACCATCCGCGTATGCTGCACAGCCTGCGCCACGCCGCCGATCGCGGGGCGAAAATCGTCACGTTCAATACCCTGCGCGAGCGCGGGCTGGAGCGTTTTGCCGACCCGCAGAAACCGCTGGAAGTGGTGACCAGCATGGCCGGTAAAATCAGCTCGACCTACTATCAGCCGAATCTCGGCGGTGATATGGCGGCGGTGCGCGGCATGGTGAAAGTGCTGGCAGAAAACCATCGTGCGCGAGTGGCGCAGGGTGAAAAGGGCCTGTTTGATGAAGTGTTTATCAATGCCAAAACTGAAGGGATGGAGGCTTATCTGGCCGAAGTCGACGCCACCGAATGGTCACACATTGTCAGCCAGTCCGGCCTGAGTGAACAGCAAATTCGTGAAGCCGCCGCCATCTATCAACACTCCGAGCGGGTGATCTGTACCTGGGCGATGGGCATTACCCAGCATAAGCACTCGGTGGATACCGTGCGTGAGATCGTCAACCTGCAGCTGCTGTTTGGTCAGCTGGGTAAAAAAGGTGCCGGACTTTGCCCGGTGCGCGGCCACAGTAACGTGCAGGGCAACCGCACTATGGGCATTGATGAGAAACCGTCTAAAGCGTTTCTTGACAGCCTGGGTCAGCATTTCGGCTTTGAGCCGCCCCGTGAAATCGGCCATAACACCGTTGAAGCCCTGGAAGCGATGTTGCGCGACGAGGTTAAAGTGCTGATCGCCCTCGGTGGCAATCTCGCGGCAGCCGCCCCGGACAGCCCTCGCACCGAAGAAGCCTTGAGACGCTGCGGCCTGACCGTGCAAATCAGCACCAAGCTTAACCGCAGCCATCTTTGCCCGGGGGCGATCGATGCGCTGATCCTGCCAACGCTTGGCCGTACCGAGCAGGATGTGCAGGCCAGCGGTGCGCAGTTTATTACCGTCGAAGACTCTTTCAGCATGGTGCATGCCTCCGAGGGCGTCGGCAAACCTCTCGCCGATACCCAGCGGTCAGAAACCTGGATTGTCGCGGGGATCGCCAATGCCGTGCTGGGCAGCGATAAAGTTGACTGGTTATCGCTTGCCGGTGACTACAACAAAATCCGTGACCATATTGCCGCGACGATTCCGGGCTTTAGCGATTTCAACGCCAAATGCGATCTGAAAGGTGGTTTCTACCTGGGTAATGCTGCCGCCGAGCTGCGCTTTACTACCCTGAATGAGAAAGCCCAGTTCAGCGCCGCTGCCCTGCCCACCTCGCTGTTCCCGCAGCTGGATGAGGAAGTGCCGTTTACGCTGCAGACCCTGCGTTCTCACGATCAGTACAACACCACCATTTACGGCCTTGATGACCGTTACCGTGGCGTATATGGCCAGCGCGAGGTGCTGTTCATCAATCCGCAGGATATGGAAAGCATGGGCTACGCCGCCGGCGACAACGTGGATATTGAAACCCTGTGGAACGATGGAATTACCCGCAAAGTGAGCGGCTTCAAGCTGGTGCCTTACGCCATCCCACGCGGTAATCTCGCGGCCTATTATCCGGAAACTAACCCGCTGGTTCCGCTTTCCAGTTTTGGTGACGGCAGCGGTACCCCGACCTCCAAGTCCGTGCCGGTAAAAATTACCCTCTCACCGGTGACGCCGGGCCTGCGCATTGCCTGATGCGCTCATAACGGCAGGCTGATTTAACCAGGCGGCCGGAAAAAATGGTCGCCCCTGAAGACCCCGGAAACGGGGTTTTTTCTTGCCGTAGCGCGGTTAATCGCGTAAAACTGTCTGCCGCTCTTAGGCCACGAAAACGTTGAAATTATGTTCCAGGATAACCCGCTGCTCGCGCAGCTTAAAGAGAAACTCCACTCCCAGACACCGCGTGTTGAGGGTGTGGTAAAAGGCACGGAAAAAGGTTTTGGCTTCCTGGAAGTCGACCCGCAGAAAAGCTACTTTATTCCGCCACCGTTCATGAAAAAAGTGATGCACGGTGACCGCGTGAGCGCAGTGATTCAGACCGACAAAGATCGCGAAGTTGCCGATCCTGAAACGCTGATTGAACCTTTCCTGACGCGTTTTGTAGGCCGGGTACAGAGAAAAGACGACCGCCTGTCGATCGTTCCCGACCATCCCCTGCTGAAAGATGCGATCCAGTGCCGCGCAGAGCGCAGCGTGAAGCATGACTTTCAGGCCGGAGACTGGGCGGTGGCAGAGATGCGCCGCCATCCGCTGAAGGGCGACCGCACCTTCTATGCTGAACTGACCGAATTTATTACCACTGCGGATGACCATCTGGCTCCGTGGTGGGTGACGCTGTCGCGCCACAATCTGGAGCGTGAAGCCCCGGACGTGGCTGCGCCTGAAGAGATGCTGGATGAAGGGCTGGAGCGTGAAGACCTCACTGCTCTGAACTTCGTCACCATCGACAGCGCCAGCACCGAAGATATGGATGATGCGCTCTATGTGGAAGAGGCCGCCGACGGCGCGCTGACTCTGACTATCGCCATCGCTGACCCGACGGCTTACGTGCCGGTCGGCAGCAAGCTGGATGCGGTCGCCGCTGAACGCTCATTCACTAACTATCTGCCGGGCTTTAATATCCCGATGCTGCCGCGCCAGCTGTCTGATGACACCTGTTCACTGCGTGCCGGTGAGCGCCGTCCGGTGCTGGCCTGCCGCGTGACCGTGGCTGCGGATGGCACGCTGGGTGAGGATATCCACTTCTTCGCCGCCTGGATTGAGTCAAAATCCAAGCTGGTCTACGACAACGTGTCTGACTGGCTGGAAAATAGCGGCGAATGGCAGCCGGAAAGCGAAGCGATTGCTGAGCAGATCCGCCTGCTGCACCGCTTATGCCTGGCACGCAGCGCATGGCGCCAGGCGCATGCGCTGGTGTTTAAAGACCGCCCTGATTTCCGCTTCCTGCTGGGTGAGAAAGGCGAAGTGCTGGATATCGTCGCCGAACACCGCCGCATTGCTAACCGCATCGTGGAAGAGTCGATGATCCTTGCCAATATCTGCGCTGCCACCGTGCTGCGCGATAAGCTCGGCTTTGGCGTGTATAACGTGCACCTCGGCTTTGATGCAGCCAACGCGGAGCTGGCTGCTGGCGTGCTGGCCAACCACGGCGTCACCGCCGATCCGCTGGCGATTGCCACGCTGGACGGTTTCCGTAACCTGCGCCGTGAGCTGGATGCGCTGCCCACCCAGTTCCTTGACAGCCGCATTCGCCGCTTCCAGTCTTTTGCTGAGGTGAGCATCACTCCTGGCCCGCACTTCGGTCTTGGCCTTGAGGCGTACGCCACCTGGACTTCCCCTATTCGTAAGTACGGCGACATGGTTAACCACCGCCTGCTGAAAGCGATGATCAAAGGTGAAGCCGCTGAGCGCCCTGCCGATGAGCTGACAGTGAAAATGGCCGAGCGCCGCCGTCAAAACCGCATGGCGGAGCGCGATGTCGGTGACTGGCTCTACTCGCGATTCCTTGAGAAAGCGGTCGGCACCGATCGGCGCTTTAGCGCCGAGGTTATCGACGTCTCGCGCGGCGGCATGCGTGTTCGCCTGCAGGATAACGGCGCTGTCGCCTTTATCCCGGCACCGTTTATTCATGCGGTACGCGATGAGCTGGTACTGAGCAATGAAAACGGCACGGTGCAGATCAAAGGTGAGGTGGTCTATCGCGTCACCGACCTGATTGAGGTGACCATCGCCGAAGTGCGCATGGAAACCCGCAGCATCGTGGCTCGTCCGGTCGCCTGAACCTGACAGTAGGGGGCTGGCGCCCCCTACTCTTTTTAATCCTGACTTAACCACCGCTGCATGGCAGCCTCAAGCACCTGCGAATCCTTCTGCACCTGCTGCCAAAGCTGATGCACGCGCTGGCGGTCGACATTTTCTTCGCGGCAGACACTCTCCAGCTCCCGGCACAGCGCTTCCACCTTAAACGCACTGATTATCTGTGCGGCGCCTGACAGACGATGGATGCATTTTGCCAGTTCCGGCCAGTCCTCAAGTTCGACCAGATCCCCTGCCTGCACCAGATCCTGCTGGTTGGTTGCCGAAGTGGTTTGCAGCAGCTCATGCAGCAGCTCGTCATCATTTTGCGTCAGCTGCTGCAGCGCCGGGAAATTCACCAGCTGCTCCAGCGTCATCGGGCGCTCTTCAGTCGGTATCTGTGTCTCGCCCAGCTGCCTGGATACCTGGCGCAGCATGGTTTTAAGCTGAGGGAGCTGAAGCGGTTTAAACATGCAGTCGTCCATACCCGCCTGCTGACAGCGAGCGCGCTCCTCCGGCCAGGCGTTCGCCGTTAATCCCACTATCATCACCGGCCGCTGCTGGTGCCGGCGGATCAAGCGCGTCAGCTCCAGGCCGTCCATGCCCGGCATGCTGCAATCAGTAATCACCAGATCGAACTCCTGCTGTTGCCACATCTCCCAGCCCTGTTCTCCGTCACAGGCTTCGCTAATGGTGTGCCCGAGACGCGCCAGCTGGCGACGCAGCAGCATCAGGTTAGCCGGGTGGTCGTCGACCGCCAGAATGCGCAGTGAAGTGATGTCACCGTCATCGGCATCTGTCGGTGCAGAAACGGCTGCAGGGGTATAGTCACGCGCAGGCACCGTCAGGGTAAAGGTGACGCGCGTTCCGTTACCTGGTTGGCTCTCCATGAAGATGTTACCGCCCATCATCTGTACCAGCTGTGAACAGATCGCCAGCCCCAGGCCTGAACCGCTTTGCTTGCGGCCAGCCTGCGCCTGTACCCAAGGGTTGAAAATATCACGCTGCTCAGTGATTTCAATGCCGCGGCCACTGTCGTTAACCGTTACGCTTAATATCACTTCACCCGGGGACTGCTTGAGCAGATTAATATCCACATCAACGCCGCCCTTTTCGGTAAATTTAATCGCATTGCTCACCAGGTTAGACAAAATCTGGCGAAAACGCAGCGCGTCAATATGCAGTTCATACGGCATGACGTTCGGCTCAGCGTAGCGTAAAACCAGACTCTTCTGGCGCGCCAGGCCTTCAAACACCCTGACCACCGGGGGGGCCAGTTCGCGGGTTCGCACCCACTCCGGGGCCAGTTCCAGCTTGCCTGACTCAATACGCGCCATATCCAGGATATCGCCGATGATCCCCATCAGCGAGCGGGCAGATTCCCATGCCACCCTGACCGGTTCATCCTCATCGGTCTTTTTACCGGGCGCGCTCACGGCCAGCTCGAGCAGGCCAATGATCGCACTGACCGGGGTGCGGATCTCATGGCTCATCGTCGCAAGGAAGGTGCTCTTAGCACGATTTGCCTGCTCTGCACGTTCACGCGCCTCAGAGAGTTCAGAGGTCAGCGACTGGTGCTCAGTGATATCTACCCAGCTGCAGATAAGCCCAATAACCTGTTGCTTATCATCCACGTAGGGCACGGCTTTGTGCGTCACACTGCGCCAGCTTTCGCCATTGAACAGCGAAAAATTCTGCTGGTGCGCACTCTTCACCTCGCCTGCCATCGACTGCCAGATGACATGTAGCGGGTTGTCACTCTGTGCGATGCTGCCTCTGGCCTGCGTGCTCATCTCTAGCTTAAAAAACTGCTGCCAGGGATCGTTAAACAGCACCAGCCCACCGTTAAGATCGATAACATAGACCGGCACCTGCACGCTGTTTAGCAGCGTATCGCTGAACTGCAGCTGCGATTGCAGGCTGAACTGCGCCTTACGGCGCGCGGCTATCTGCCTGCGCAGATAGTAGATCCACACCAGCGAGGTCAAACCAATCACCGCCGTGATAGCTCCGAGCAGCCAGAACTGCTTGCGGTAGACAGTCCAGGTATCGAGGCGAACATCCGGGGTGGTTTGCCACTTATTAATCACCCGGGTCAGGCTACGCGGGGAGATATCCGCCAGTGCTTTATTGAGAATACTGTACAGTTCAGGCTGATCGCGGCGCACGGCAAATGCCAGCTGCGCCGGGTTGCTCTCATCCATCGTCGTGGCAATTTTCAGATCGTCGCGAAAGTAGCGATCGATCATATATCCTGCCCCTGCCAGCGTGTGGATCGCCGCGTCCGCTTTCCCCTCATTGACCATTTGCATCGCCAGGCTGGCATTATCAACCGTCAGCAGCTGGATGCCCGGGTAGCGCTGCTTTAGCTCAGGGATCAGCTGATTATTCGCCGTGATGGCAATGCGTACCTTTGCACTGAGGGTAAAAGGCAATGCGGTTTTACGATTGACCACCAGGACAAACGGCGAGCTAAAATAGGGCCGGCTGAAACGCAGGCTGGAGTCGCGCAGCGTGCTGTAGCTGATGGCGCCAATAAACAGCCCCTTTCCCTCTTTGACAGCGGCAAACATATCCCCGACTGAATCAACCTGGACTGGCGTGAAGTTGAGGCCGGTACGCAAACGAATTAAGCGCAGAATATCGGCGCTGATACCGTAAAAGTCACCATTATGGTCAAACATGGTAAAAGGCGCATACAGCGAATTAACCACCACTGGAATGGTGCGATGGGCACTGAGCCAGCGTTTTTCTGCTTCGGTCAGTTGCAGCCTCTGCTGCGCCGGCAGCATATCGCTGCCCTCACTCCACTGCTGATAAATCACCTGATTCTGCGAGGGGGGAATAGCAGCAATCACTTTATTCACGGCATTGACCAGCAGCTGGTCTTCGCTGCGCAGCAGAAAACGGCTGCCGGGCGCTCTGGCCGGAAAAATTGACTGAACGGCCAGCAGGTTATTGTAGTTGCGGCCAATCAGATAGCTGGCGGTAGTGAGGTTACCGAGATAAAAGTCACTGTCACCGAATGCCAGCGAGGCAAGCGCGGCACTATCGTCATTAAAACGCTTAATATGCGCTTCAGGGAAATGCTGGTTTAACCAGGCACTGTCGAGATAGCTGGACGCCACGGCCAGGTGCAGCGGCCGTTTATCCAGATTGATATTGCTAACCGGCGCATCGATACGACGAATTAAGGTCGGGCGATCCTCCATAAAGGGATCGCTACCGATCAGGCTGCTATAGGAGGGTAACGGATTGCCATTGGGGTCCAGCACCAGATCCACCTGATTATTTTTCAGGGCTTGCAAGGCTGCATCCCGTGAATCGTAACGCAACACCTGCGAGCGCAGGCCGAGATATTGCGTTAACAGCAGGGTGTAGTCAGCATCAATGCCTTCAAACTTCCCCGCTTCGGTGAACATATCAAACGGCGGCGTCTCTGCCAGCCATACGCCGACCTTTAATTCTCTCTTCTGCCCCAGCCAGCGCCACTCATAGTCACTGAGGGAAAATTGATGCGGACTGTAACTCTCACGGCTGTTGATCTGTAAAGGTTCAGGAGGCTCGGCTGGCGCTTCCGCCGCGCTGACTGAAAACCCGGCTAACAGCGCAACGACAATCAGCATTTTTTTCACGGTATTAGTCCAGATTATTGCGGCGGGCAAAGTCGATCATCGACAGCGTGCTGCTAAGTTCAAGTTTGGTCATAACCCGGGTTTTATATGTGCTGACGGTCTTATTACTGATATGCATTTGCAGTGAAATATCAATCACCTTCATACCACGCGCCAGGCAGCGCAGCACCTGCAACTCGCGGCTGGAGAGTGATTTAATCAGTTCCATCTCTTTTTCAGGCGCGTGTACCGCATCGCCATTGCTGCGTTTCAACGGGAAATAACCATAGCCGCGAACCACTGCGCGTACCGCGTCACCCAGCTCTTCCAGGTTATTTTTCTTACTGACAAAACCATCGGCGCCAATACTCATGCAGCGGCCAAGGTAGTGTTCATCATCCCGCGCTGTTAGCACCAGTAAGCCGCCTTTGAAGCCTCCGGCACGCAGTTTCTCAATAACTTCAATCCCGCTAAGCGAGGGGATATCAATATCCACCACCACCAGATCGGGCGAGAGCTTGCGCACCAGAGCAAGCGCCTGCAGGCCATCGTCAGCCTCGGCGACGATGTTGTGCTGGTCTTTTTCCAGCAGCATTCTGATCGCTAAGCGGGCAACCGGATGGTCGTCAATCACAAGTATGTTTGCCATGGATGGCCTCATGTCATTATTTATGTCTGATTAAATACTGTCACATCATTTTGTTTTGGCAAAGCGAAAGAATAAAAAAAACCAGAAATATCCTGGGGCGTGTAAGCCGGTAGGAAAAGGACCACTAAATAAAAGAATCTGCCCACTCAGCAACATGTTGCGTCTTATTAAAACCTCCCTGCAAGGGCGTAGGATCATAGGGTTTTCAAATTAACCTCACATAAAGCCGATCTGTTGAAGCCGTTATTAATTTAATTCACAGATTCTCTTTATTTAATTTTCCCTGTTCACTTATCTTTGAAGAAGAAATGATACTTATGCGACGTTCATTATTATCTCAGTGCTGTTTGCTCGCGATCTCTTCATGCACCTTAAGCTTTAATGCCCAGGCAGGTTACAGTGCGACCGGCGGCAACTATATGCAGCCCCTCAATGATTTTAGCAGCGCGATTGCCGGTGACTATCCTCTGTTCGCCAGCGATGTGGGTAGCCTGCTCGAAACCAATCAGCCGCTGACGTTTTCCACCTCCGGCAGTATGCTTTTCGCGGCTTATGCCACCAGTCAGGCGGCGATGAATCTGCGTGACGCAACGCTGGCCACCAATGGTCTGATGGCAGATGGGGCGCGCGTCAACAATGCCAGTCTGACCCTGAGCGGCGGTAAGGTCAGCACCCAGGGCGTCAACAGTGCCGCCGTCAACGGGGCGCGTGCGGCACAGTTAACCCTGAACGGCAGCGCGACCACGCCGCTGACGTTAACCACCACCGGCGCACAGAGCAGTGGCGTGCTGCTTGCTGACGGCACGCTGAGCGCCAGCAATCTGGCCATCTCCTCCAGCGGCAACGAAGCGAAAGGCGTTGTGCTGGCCTACAGCCTCTCTGACAGCAGCCAACGGGTGATGGCTTCTCTGAGCGATTCAACCATTAGCGTGCTGGGTAGCGGTTATCAGGGTGCGCTGATGCTGGGCAACGGGGAGCTGACCGGCAACAATCTGACTCTGGTGACGGCTGACTTCAATGACGGTATCAATCTGTATAACGCTAACGGCGGGCACGCCACGGCCACCATTACCGACAGCGCCATTACCACCGCTAACGGCAATGGCGTCTGGCTGCTTGAAGGCGATATCACGCTGAGTAACAGCCAGATTGCTACCCAAAACGGCATTGGCATTAACGTGAATAAAAATGCCAGCGCCACGGTCAGCGGCAGCCAGATCCACACCAGCGGCAACGGAGCCGATGGGGTGTGGATTGCCGATGCGAATTCCCGCGCCGATGTCAGCGACAGCCGTTTTACCACCGAGGGTAACGGTGCCCATGCGTTTAACGCGCAGTACGGTCCGGCGATTATCAGCAACTCGCAGCTCACCACTCATGGCGTCAGCAGCTATGGCCTGTACAGCGAATCGCGCGTTGACGGTGATAAGGTCACGGTTAACAGCGACGGCCGCGGTGGGCTGGGAGTGTTTGCCGCCAATGGGGGCGCGATCTCGCTGGCCAATAGCGACATCACCACCACAGGCGACGGTGCGACCGGCCTGCTGGCCTATCCCGGCTCGATCATCAATGCTGATAACCTGACGGTTAATACCGCTGGCGACAGTGCTTACGCGCTGGCTACCCGTTCGGGAACCCTGAATATTGCCAACAGCGACCTCAGCACCCACGGCACCGCGGCAGGGTTATCGCTAAGCAGTAATAGCGCGGGCCTGGCCAGCAGCGTAACGCTGGATAATAGCCACCTCAGCAGCGAGCGCGACCGGGCAATCATCGCCAGTAGCGCCAACAGCAGCGTGCAGCTGAGCAACGGTACCACGGTCAACAGCGGCAGCGGCGTGGCGCTGGATGTCAACGCCGGCAGTCAGATCGATCTGAAGGCAGATAATCAGGTGGTGATTAATGGCGATCTCAGGGCGACCGCCGCGGACAGTGTCAACGTTACGCTAAGTCAGCTCTCTACGCTGACCGGCGCGGCACAAAATATCTCCACGCTAACGCTGGATAACAGCAGCTGGAATCTGAGCGCCAACTCGAGCGTGGGCGCACTGCAGCAGAATGGCCAGGTCAATTTTGTTGCTCACCCCGGTGCCTTCTCTACCCTGACGCTGGATTCACTGAGCGGGAACGGTAACTTTGCCATGAATACCGATATTGCCGCGCTGCGCGGCGACCTGCTGGATATTCACGGCACCGCAGCAGGTGATCACCAGCTGAGCATTAATGACAGCGGCGCGGAACCGGCTAACAGCGAAGGCGTGCTTCCGGTGGTGCTGACGGGCGGCGGTGACGCGACCTTCAGCCTGAAAAATGGCGCGGTGGATGCCGGTGTATACCAGTATGAACTTCAGCAGCGCGGTGCTGACTGGGTACTGGCGGCAAAATCAGCCAACCCGGATACGCCAGATATTGATCTACCGCCGGGCGAGGACAATCCGGGACAGCCAACGCAGCCATCAGAGCCGGGTACTGACACTGACACGCCGCCAATCGTAGCCCCCGTTACGCCACCGGGAGTCAATCCCGTTGTCCGACCGGTGGTTAAGCCGGTAGTTAACCCGCAGCTCAGCGCCTCAGCACGCAGCGCGCTGGGGATCTCCAACGCACTGCCGCAGGTCGCACAGGGCGAGCTAAGCACCTTACGCACCCGACTGGGAGATATTCGCCTGGGTAACCAGCAGGGGGGAGCGTGGATAAGAATGTTGGGTAACCGTTCACGCCTCAGCGGGATCCAGAACAGCAGCGTGAAAATCGATCAGCAAGGCATGATGCTGGGCGCGGATGCCGCTAAAGCAGTCGGTGAGCAGCAGATGCTGCTGGGCGTGTTTGGCGGCTTCAGCGACAGCCAGCTCGACCTGGCCGACCGCAGCAGCGGTAAAATCAGCAGCTTCTTTATTGGTGCCTATAACACCTGGCTGCTTGAGGATGGCTGGTATCTGGACGCGGTCGCCAAAGCCAATAACTACAGCACCCGCACCCGCGCGCTGATGGCAGGTGGCAATCTCGCTAAAGGCGGTTTCAACACTGCCGGGCTGGCGCTTTCGGCTGAACTCGGCCGCCATATCGACTTCGATCGCGGGCTATTTATCGAACCTTCCGCCCTGCTGTCAACCGGCTGGATCAACGGTAAGCCGTGGCAGCTGGATAATGGCATGCAGGTTAAAACCGGGGCGATGCGTTCGCAGCAGGCGGCGCTGAATCTGGTGGTTGGCCGCACCCTGACGCTGGAGAGCGGTGCGCAGATCCAGCCGTGGCTGAAAGCGGCGGCGATCGGCGAGTTCGTCGACAGTAACCCGGTGGTGCTGAATGGTATTCGCTTCAGCAATAACCCCTCCGGGCTGCGCGGCCAGTATGGCGCGGGGGTCAGCGCCCAGCTGACGCCGTCGCTGCAGATGTATGGCGAGGTGGACTACAGCAAAGGCAACAAAGTTGAAGCCCCGCTCGGCGGCAGCCTCGGGGTGCGCTGGAGCTGGTAGTCAGAGTAGCGTTTAATATCTTTCACGATGCGTTGCCCTGTCAGGGGCACGCATCGGTTCTGCTTTAAAGTGCCCTTCCATTCCGCCTTCCCCTTCAACATGCTGACCTGTTGATTTTATTCAGTAAAGTTAACCCCTTCGATTTTCCTCTTCTGCGGGCGGCTGCTTTTTCAAAAAATATTTATGTCGTTGCCCGAAAATGCCGATTCTTATACCGGGTCCAAATGCGCCATAATAAGGCTGCACCTGAACAGGAGAATCAAGATGAAAAAAATCACATTTGCACTATTACTGTCTGGCCTGATGGCCAGTCCTGGCGTTTTTGCCACGGAAAGCCTCAGCGTACGCGTCACCGGGGTGATCGTGCCGGAAGCCTGCCAGCCCACAGCCGCGGGCAGCAACAGCGCACAGTTAACGGTAAGCGTTAGCTGTCAGCAGAATAAAGCAGTGAACTTACGCGCTCTGTCACTGCGCCCGGGTGAAACGGAAAATTATCATTTGCGCCCTCTCGCCAATGGCCAGATGAAAATTGAGAACCGCCAGCGCAGCCCGCTAAGCGGGCTGACCACGCTGGAACTCTATTACCTGTAATTAATCTCTGCCGCCGCGCCCTGGCGGGCGCAAAGGCCAGCACGTCATCCTTGTCCTACAAACCATGGCTGAGTTTCAGTCATCCGCACCGCCCCGCTCCGATATTTCCCCCTGAAGAAAGCACGCATAATTCTGTCATCAACAGAGAAGAGCTTCTCCTCTGCGGACAAATAAGCCATTAAGCCGCGTCAGAGTTCTGCCGTCAGAATGGATTATTTAACCGGCCACCGTGGCTAAACGCAGGCTGTGTCAGCCTGTAAATAAATTATCTATTATTGAGATGTAAATCATGATGAAGAAAACCGTTCTGGCGCTGGCTCTGCTGGCCACTACCGCCTCTGCTTTTGCTGCCGACAGCGTTGACGTGCGCGTTATCGGTACTATCGTTCCTGCAGCCTGTACCCCGACCCTGTCCGGCGGCGGCACCGTGGATTACGGCACTATTAAGGCCGATACCATCAGCGCAACTGACTACACCGTGCTGCCAGCTAAAGAGATTGATTTCTCTATCCAGTGCGATGCCCCCGCTAAAGTGGCAATTAAAGCAGTAACCGGTCGTCCGGGAACAACCGCGGGTGTAACCGAATCATCATACGGCGCGGCTGCAACCCCGGTCAGTTTGTTCGGCATGGGTGATATTGCCGTAGTCGGTCTGGGGATGGACGGCGCTGACAAAATCGGTGGCTATGCGGTACGCATTAATCCAGGTTCAGTTACCGTTGACAGCGTCGCGGCCAACAACCTGCGTAAAGCTGACAGCGCCACGTCCTGGACACAGGATGCCTATGCCGGCATGCTGTTTGATCCTAACTTCAGTCGCAGCACTACCTGGGGCACCAGCGGCACCACGCCTGTCGCCTTCACTAACCTCGCGGGTAAACTGGGCGTACAGGCTTACATCAACAAAGGTGAAAACCTGGACCTGACCAAACCGGTTAACCTGGACGGTTTGACTACTATCACTCTGGTCTACATGTAATTACACCTTATCAAAGCGAACCCGCTCACCTGAGCGGGTTTTTTTGTTGCGAAATTGCCCCTCTCTACCTGTCATCCTTTTCATACGCTGCTGGCGCATTATTCACACGCGATGGCGGCTGCGCTCCGATATTTCCCCCTGAAGAAAGCACGCATAATTCTGCCATCAACAGAGAAGAGCTTCTCCTCTGCGAACAAATAAGCCATTAAGCCGCGTCAGAAATCTGCCGTCAGAATGGATTATTTAACCGGCCACCGTGGCCAAACGCGGGCTGTGTCAGCCTGTAAATAAATTATCTATTATTGAGATGTAAATCATGATGAAGAAAACCGTTCTGGCGCTGGCTCTGCTGGCCACTACCGCCTCTGCTTTTGCTGCCGACAGCGTTGACGTGCGCGTGATTGGTACTATCGTTCCTGCGGCCTGTACCCCAACCCTGTCCGGCGGCGGCACCGTGGATTACGGCACTATTAAGGCTGATACCATCAGCGCGACTGACTACACCGTGCTGCCAGAGAAGCAGATTGACTTCTCCATCAGCTGCGATGCCCCGGCCAAAGTGGCACTGACCGCCGCATCAGGCCGCCCGGGTTCTATCGCAGTGGGTACAGAGACCGCCCAGGGTGTGGCGTATCCGCCTTTCAACCTGTTTGGGCTGAACGGCGTGGCGGCAGCGGGACTGGGTATGGACGGCAGCGATAAGATTGGCGGATACGCTGTCCGTATCGACAACAGCACCGTGACGGCAGACGGCGCGGCGGTTGACAGCCTGCGCGCTGATAACAGAGCGGGCGTGGTTTCCGCCTGGACCAACGACGCCTGGGCAGGTATCGTTTACTCGCCTTATTCACAGGTGCGCATGACCAGCTGGGCAGCGCCAGGCACCACGACCCCGGTTGCATTCACCAACCTCGCCGGTAAGCTGGGCGTACAGGCTTATATCAATAAGGGTGACGCGCTGGATCTCTCCAAGCCCATTCATCTGGATGGCCTGACCACTATCACTCTGCTTTACCTGTAATTATCCGCCACTTTTTATACTAACCCGCTCACCTGAGCGGGTTTTTTTTTGTTCCCACCGTCATCCATGTAGTCCATTTCTGTCAGATCGCGATCCCTTGCCCTGCTGATTGCTGACGTGGCTCTGATTAAGAAGTTTCCAATAAATTGCGAAAATTCCCCCAGCAAAAAGAGATCCCACCTGGACACAGATTCAGGCTTATCGCTTAACTTTAAACACGTCGAGATATGAAAATGAAACTGGCCCGCGCCGCATCTGCTGTTCAATCCGCTCCGTCACTGTTCCGGCTGTCGCTACTCAGCCTGCTGATCCTCGGTAATCTGGTATCCGTACCTGCGCTCTATGCCGCTGAGGAGACGGAATTCGATACCGAAGCGTTAAAATCGCGCGGCATCGATCCGCGCATTGCTGAAACCTTCAAAAATGCCCCGCGATTTGCCACGGGTGAAACCACCGTAAGCCTGACGGTAAATGGCCGCGCACGCGGAAAAGTGACAGCGAACTTCGATCGGCAGGGACAGCTGTGTGCCGACGCCCCGTTCTTCAAGGCTGCCGGACTGAAACTCCCCGGCGCCAGCGCGCAGTGCTACGATCTCAAAGCCCTGTGGCCGCAAACCGAGCTGACGCTCAACCCGGGGGATGAGAGCATCACGCTGACCGTACCTGCTGATGCCATCGTAAGTGACGATGAGCAGCAGAACTGGAGCCACGGCGGCGTTGCCGGGCTGCTGAACTATGACGCACAGTATCTGAGCGCTTCCGGTAGCAGCAGCGGCAAGCTGAACTATTATCAGGTCCTTAGCGAAGCAGGATTCAACGCCGGCGACTGGATTTTCCGCAGCCGCCAGACGCTGACCCACTTTAATAACAGCGATACGCTGCAGCACCAGAATGCCTACGCCCAGCGCACGCTCAAAGACTATAAAAAGATTTTCCAGGCCGGGCAGATTAGCCTCGGCAACTCGATGTTTGGTACCGGGCAGGTACTCGGTTTTCAGCTGTTCCCCGACCAGGCATTACAGGGTAAAGGGCGCGGTATGGGGCTGGTCGAGGGGATTGCCGACAGCCAGTCTGTGGTCGAGATCCGTCAATCCGGGGTGCTGATCCACACCACCACCGTTCCCGCTGGCCCGTTTTCACTGCGCGACTTTACCCTGCTCAACAGCCGCTCCGATCTTGAAGTCAGCGTGACCGGTAGCGGTGGCGAAAAAAGGCAGTTTATTGTGCCGGCAGCCGCCTTTCTGCTGAACGGCAACCGTATTGCGCCAGGCTGGGCCTTCGGTGCCGGACGGCTCGATCAGCAGGGCAGCGCAGAGTCGCCCCTGCTGGCAACGGCGGCTAAGGGGTGGCAGTTCTCGCCCGGGCTGCTGCTGAACAGCGGCGTGCTGGCTTCAGCACCCTACCAGGCCGGCGCGGTCGGTGTTGATGCTCAACCCTTTAACGATACCCTGCTGGCCGTGCAGGCTACCGCGGCAAGAGACAGTAAAAATGGCGGTCAGGGTGCGTCACTGAACACCAGCGTGGGCTACAACCTGACCGAGCGCATTAACCTGTCAGCCAACGCCTCACAGCAGACCAGCGGCTTTCGCGAACTGAGTGATGCCGTAGCGCAAGATCCGGCCGATCAAAACCGCAGCAGTCGCCAGTACGGCCTGGGTATCGGCTGGTCAGGAACGGACCTCGGCGCGTTTAATCTGGCCTTTTCTCAGGCACAGACCTACGGCAGCGGCAACGTAAACTATCTGCGCGGTGGCTGGAGTAAGAGTTTCGGTCGTGCCTATCTCGGTGCCAGCGTAGAGCGCAGCAGCGGCGGCTATAACGGCGGTGAAGATCGCTTCTATCTGACGCTGAGCGTGCCGTTTGGCGACCGCAGCGTCAGCAGCTGGGTTAACGGGGCGAAAAACGGTAACCGTGCCGGGTTACGCTACAGCGAGCGCCTGAGCCAGGATCGTAATTACAGCCTGTCGACCGAGCACGATACCGGCAGCAACCGCACTTCAACCAACGGCAACTTCGATATGGTGACTCCGGTCAGCCAGCTGAGCGCCGGCATCGGTCGCGACAGCGATGGCTATACCACCCTGTCAGGACGCGCCAGCGGCGCGGCGGTGGTCCATAATCATGGAGTGACACTGTCACCGTATAAGGTCGGCGATACCTTTGGCATTGCGAAAATTGGCGATGAGAAAGGCGTACGTGTGGAAACGCCAGCCGGGCCGACATGGACCGACAGCCGCGGTTTTGCGGTGATCCCGCAGATCACCAGCTACAGCAAATCTGCCGTTCAGGTGGATACGCGCTCGCTGGGCAAAAACGTCGATATCAATAACGCCTTTTACGAGACGGCAGCCGCGCGCGGTTCGGTCAGCTATATCGATTTCGGCGTGGTGCGCAACCGCCGCGTACTGATTACGGTGAAGGATGCGCAGGGCCAGCCGCTGCTGACCGGTGCCAGCGTGTTTGCTGCGGACAACAGCTTCAGCGCGGTAGTGGCGGAGAAAAGCACGGTATTTATCAACGACGCGGTCTCAGGCAGCACCTTCACCGTGGAGCAGTCCGGTAAAAGCGACTGCCGCTTTACCCTGACCCTGCCGGAGAAGGTCAGCTCGCCGGGACTGTACGAGGAGGCCACTGCCGTGTGCCGCTAGCGGGTGCAGTCAGCCTGTCATCTCCGTCCGACACGCAGTGACAGCTTTCCTTCACCGTTGGGCCAGCACTCTGATTTCTTCGCGGCGGCGCCAGGCACACACTGTGACGCACTGGCGATCCGCCTGATTTACGGACGCTACGACAACATAGCGCTGCCCATACAGGGCAGCTTTGATCACCATTTTAGGAAATGTGACCATGATAAAACATTCTGTTATTGCGCTGGCCGTGCTGGCGACCAGTGCCACTGCGGCCCTTGCTGACTCCGTCGACGTCAGGGTTATCGGCACCATTGTACCGGCCGCCTGCACGCCAACGCTGTCCGGTGGCGGTACCGTTGATTACGGCACTATCAAAGCCCAGAGCCTGAACGCCACCGGTTATACCACCCTGGCGGAGAAGCAGCTGGATTTCGCCATTAACTGTGAAGCACCGACCAAGGTCTCTATTGGTGGCTATAACCGTCGTTCCGGCTCTATGGCTGGCGCAACGGAAAGCGGTAACCTGACCGGCCGTATGCCAGTAACGGTGTTCGGCATCAGCGGCGTCGGTGGCGTCGGGCTGGGGCTGGATGGCAGTGCGAAGATTGGCGGCTACTCCATGCGCCTGGTGGAGAGCACCTTGACCGCAGACGGTAAAGCAGTTCGCCTGCTGTCCCGCACCGGTGGCGGAGCAGCATGGGCGGTACCAGCCACCCGCGAGATCTTCTTCGACCCGACCTGGTCACGCGCGCTCACGCCAGGCGAGTCAACCACTCTGGCGCCACTGGCCTTTAATACCATGAATGTCAAACTCGGCGTTCAGGCCTATATTAACCAGCGTTCGCAGCTCGACCTGACCAAACCGATCCACCTCGATGGTTTGACCAGCATTGAAGTGAGCTACCTCTAATCCCCCCTCTGACTCGCTAATCAACCCCGCCACTGCGGGGTTTTTTACATCATCATCCCCGCCTCCCCACGCTGTAGTCCACGGCCTACAGATCTACTCTCTCTGCCCTGCAACAGCAGGCTGGCACTCTGATTAATTTCCAGGCAGCCATCCGCAATAATAGCCTCACTCAACGGAACGAGGCATCACCTCCTTGAGAGCTGATGCAGGGATCAACGGCAATGCACTGCCGGTGTGCAGGGAAGCGCCACACAGAAATCTGAACAGAGAGTCAGATGCAAAAACTTTTCATTAACCTAAACACGTCGAGATTACTGCTATGAAAAAATCCACTTACTTCCTCACCCTGAGCGCAATGTCACTGGCCCTGATGGCGGGACAGAGCCATGCCACCGGCATGATCCCTGAAACCTCGGTAGTCATCGTTGAGGCGGCTGATGGCGAAGGCGCCATTAACGTAAAAAACAGCGACAGCTTCCCGGTGTTGCTGATGACCACGCTGGAAAATATCCCAGACGATAACGAATCCCTGCTGCTGGTGACGCCACCGGCTGCACGCGTCGAAGCGGGAAAATCGCAGCGCGTGCGCTTCATTCTGACCAGCAAAACCCCGCTGAAAACGGAACGCCTGAAGCGGGTGATTTTTGAAGGGGTTCCGCCAAAAGAGAAAGGCAAAAATGAAGTGCGCATGACGGTGCGGCAAAATCTGCCCGTGCTGATCCGCCCTGCTGGCCTGGCTAAAAATGACGCCCCCTGGAAAGAGCTGAAGTGGTCGAATCAGGGCGGCAAGCTGGTCGTGACCAACCCATCACCTTACGTGGTGCGGATGTCGTCGGCAGTGAAAACCCTGCCGGATAACGCTGACTGGAACATGCAGAATAACTACGTGTTACCTGGCCAGACCATCACCCTGGAAAACAGCAAGGGTAAAGCGCTGAGCGCCAGCAAACAGGTGCGTATCTCACCTGCCACGACCTGGGGCTTTACCGTTAACAGCTATGATGCAGCGGTCAATTAAGATGATAAAAACTTCTCTGTCGCTGTTACTGCTGCTAATGGCCAGCCAGGCACTGGCCGCTCAGCTGCCTGCCCCTTTACAGGCTCCGGCGATACCGGTTGATACCCGTTGCAGTATGACCAGCAACTCGCGTGAAGCCGACCTGGGTAACCTCTCCCGCTGGCAGCTGCAGCCGGCGGCTGAGGGTGGCGATAAGCTGTCGCTCGGCAAGCGAGATTTCAATGTCAACGTCACCTGCCCGTTTTCACAAAGTATGCAGCTGGTGGTGAACGGGGATCGTAATTCCGCGGGCGGGTTCCGTTACGGTCGCAACGGTGAACTGCGCATCGTGCTCAAAGAGGCCACGCTCGACGGGCAACCGGTGCAGGTCAGGCTGCTGCCAATGGCGAAAGTGAGTGCGGCGGGTAATCTGAACCTCAAGCCTAACCTCAACCTGCAGGTGGTTGCTGCGAATGGAAATGGGGTGAAAGGTAAAAGCCTGTCACTTCTGCTCGAAACCGAACCCGTATTGCGCGAGGCTGATGCCCGCGTAAGTCGCCGCCAGAGCGACGAAAGCAATTTTTCATTACAGTTGATTAATTGAAGTCTTTCCCCCTGTTACCAAGCGCGGTAACAGGTTGGTCCCCCCCGCTGACGTGCGGGGTTTTTTTTTGCCGATCGTCGTACTTTTCCTACAAAAGATCGACCACCTTCCTACAGTTCCCTAAGCCGCGTCCGATATTGTCATAACCCGCCATCTGCCAAAATAGCCTCAGATTCGGGACAGGAACTCCTCCGCCGACAACATTAACGAGACTACGATGAAAAACATGATTAACACAATTGAAGATGCTGGCATGCTGCGTTCGTTTAGCTGGATTACTCTGTTATCGTTCTCTTCAATTTGCTGGGTCGCTGCGCTGGCGCTGACACTGTTCTGGTGATGCCGCTTATCCCTTGCCAATCGAGGGTTTAATCACCTGTTTTTCCTGCTTTATGCCAGAACTTATTTAGCGCTTTAAAAAAATATCGCCCTTATGTATTGTGATTCTCCTGCTCGCCGAATACTGTTGCTAAAATAATAAGATATCATCAGCAAAGTAGCACTGAGGGAGACAAAAGATGACCGATGAACAGGGGCAAACGCTGTTGTATGCTTACTTTGGTACCAGCAGCCCTCATTGGCGTTTATCTGCTGATAGTGATGCGATTCAATTTGCTGAAGATGAAGACGGTGAAACCAATATCGCCGTTCCTCTGACCACGCCTCAGGCTAATATGATCCGCGGGATGACGGTGATCACCTCCAGCGTTAATCTGACGATTACCCTGTACGGTAACTCCCTGTCGATGCATCTGGTTGGCAGGAAAGTCTCCCAGGTGGCGTGGGCCGGTACGGCTTCAGCCTGGGGCGATACTTCCTCAGTGGCGCGCGATCTGGTACTGGGCCTCTCCTTTGCTGAACAGGTGGTTTCCGAGGCTAACTCGGTGATTGTGATTGTCGATCAGCAGGGCCATATCCAGCGTTTTAATCGCCTGTGCGAAGAGTACACCGGCCTGAAAGAGCAGGAAGTTATCGGCCGCAACGTCTTCCAGCTGTTTATGTCGCGCCAGGAAGCGGCGGCCTCGCGACGCAATATCAGCAGCTTTTTCCGCGAAGGCAGTTCGTATGAGGTTGAGCGCTGGATCAAAACCAAAAAAGGCCAGCGGCTGTTTCTGTTCCGCAACAAATTCGTCCACAGCGGCAGCGGCAAAAATGAAATCTTCCTGATCTGTTCCGGCACCGATATTACCGAAGAGCGCCGCGCGCAGGAGCGCCTGCGCGTGCTGGCCAACACCGATAACATCACCGGGCTGCCTAACCGCAACGCCATCAATCATGAAATTACCGAAGCGCTGGAAAAACGCACCAGTGAGCAGATTGGTGTGGTCTATCTTGACCTCGATAACTTTAAAAAAGTGAACGATGCCTACGGGCATATGTTTGGCGATCAGCTGCTGCAGGCGGTTTCACTGGCTATTCTCAGCTGCCTTGACAAGGACCAGACGCTGGCGCGCCTCGGCGGTGATGAGTTTATCGTGCTGGCGGAGAACACCAGCCAGGCCGTGTTAGAAGCGATGTCATCGCGGATCCTTGAACGCCTGAAGCAGCCTTTCCGTATCGGCCTGATCGAAGTTTATACCGGCTGCTCCATTGGTATCGCCCTCGCCCCTCAGCATGGTGAGGACCGTGAAAGCCTGATCCGCAATGCCGATACCGCAATGTACACCGCCAAAGAGAATGGCCGCGGTAAGTTTTGCCTGTTCTGCGCTGAGATGAACCAGCGGGTATTTGAGTATTTGTGGCTGGATACCAATCTGCGTAAAGCGCTGGAGCAACACCAGCTGGTGCTGCACTATCAGCCGAAGATTGATGCGGATGGCGGCGTGACCAGCGTTGAGGCTCTGGTGCGCTGGCTGTCGCCAGAGCGCGGGCTGGTGCGCCCTGACAGCTTTATCTCTTATGCCGAAGAGTCTGGTCTGATTATTCCTTTGGGGCGCTGGGTGATGCTGAGCGCGCTGCAGCAGGTGCTCAACTGGCACAAGCAGGGGATCCATCTGCGCGTGGCGGTTAACGTTTCCGCCCGGCAGCTGATTGACCAGAGTATTTATACCGATCTAAAACTGGCGCTCGATGAGGCCGGGCTGGACAGCAGCCCGATTGATATTGAACTGACCGAGAGCTGCCTGATTGAAAATGAGCAGCTGGCGCTGGCGCTGATGGGGCAATTTCAGGCGCTGGGGGCGGCGGTACATCTGGATGACTTCGGTACCGGCTACTCCTCGCTGTCTCAGCTGGCGCGAGTGCCTATCGATGCTATTAAGCTCGACCAGAGTTTTGTGCGCGGGGTGAATCAGCAGGAAGTGTCGCAGTCGCTGGTGCGGGCGATCGTCGCCGTGGCGAAAGCGCTGAATTTACAGGTGATTGCGGAAGGTATCGAAACCGAAGAGGAAGCGCGCTTTGTCATGGCGAACGGCGTTGATATTCGTCAGGGTTATCTGTACGCAAAGCCAATGCCCGCTGAACAGCTCGAGCACTGGCTCACGCAGCATCATGCCGGGATCACATCCTGAGGGGGTTAACAGTTAGCCCGCTTTCAGCAGCTGTGCGCTGTGGCGGTTTTGTAGCTGGACCAGTCGCTCCATGTAGGCAATATCTTTCGGCTCAATCGTGAAGGCGAAATCCACCCAGTCTTCGGTGATATCCATCAGTTCAGCCCGAGTGAGTTGCAGCACGCGCTGACGCGCTTTCAGCATCGCTCTCACGCCGTTCAGCTTCGGCTGCAGGGTATCAATGAAGGTACGCGTGCAGCGGTAACCCTCTCCCGGCTGGAACAGTTTATCAACCAGGCCGCGAGTTTCGAACCACTCTGCGGTGTGCGACTCCCCTTCGCAAATCAGCTCTTCCGCCAGCCTCATCCCCGAACGGCGCGCCACCAGAGAGTAGCCCCCCATCCCCGGGAACAGATTAAAGGCAATCTCCGGAAAGCCCATGCGCGCGCTGTTTTGCGCCAGAATAAAGTGATGCGCCAGGGCGGCTTCAAACCCGCCGCCTAATGCACTGCCTTCAACCATTGCAATGGTCACGGCGCCGGTATCAAAGCCGCGCGCGGCGGCATGAATGCAGTCAACGCAGGCGCGGGCATACGATCGCAATGCTTCACGACGCCCGTTTTTAATCGATTCGACAAAGAAACGCAGATCGCCACCGGCATTGAACATGCTCGGCACCAGCGAACCGGTGACCCAGAAATCGATCTTCAGCCCGGATCGTTGTGCGGCGTAGCTGAGGTTCATAATCTCCTCAATCAGCTGATGATTAAAGCTCGGTCGCGGCTGTGCACGTAGCATCATCCACATAGTCCGACGCTCTTCTTCGTAATAGGCGGAGAGCTGAGTCATTTGTCCAGCTTCGCTAAAGAGCCTGCAGGTAGTCTGATTTACAACGGTCATATTATTATCCTCTGATTAGTTATGCGTTAAACGCAGCTCCAGCCTAATCCAGAGTGTGACCCTGCTAAAAGGGCGTTTGATTTTTAAGGTAAATTAACAGATAAACGCCAGATGAAATTGAGTTAAGTATGCAATAGCGTTAAATAATTGATTAAAAATAAAGCGATATGATGGGGTGACAACTGCAGCGTATAGTGAAATATTTCGCCACTGATAAGCCGGATTTTAGCCACGCTGATGCCGCCCGAGAGTGGCAACCGGGCGGAGATACGGGCTAACTACTCTTGTCCGTAGTACGCGTTTTTTCCATGTTTTCGCAGGTAGTGTTTATCCAGTAATACCTGCTGTACCGCAGGCAACTCCGGCGTAAGTTGCTGGCTGAAGATCCCCATGTAGGCGACTTCTTCCAGTACTACGGCGCTGTGTACCGCAGCTTCAGCGCTGTTCCCCCAGGCAAACGGGCCATGCGAGTTGACCAGCACTGCAGGGATCGCCAGAGGATCGATATTGCGCTGCTGCAGCGTTTCAATAATGACCTGCCCGGTTTGCCACTCATAGCGCTCGGCGATCTCTTCGGCGCGCATCTGGCGCGTACAGGGGATGGCGCCGTAAAAATCATCGGCGTGAGTCGTCCCCCATGCGGGGAGATCTCTCCCCGCCTGCGCCCAGATAGTGGCGTGACGCGAATGGGTGTGAACGATACCGCCAATCTGCGGCCAGGCAAGATAGAGGGCACGGTGGGTGTCAGTATCTGACGACGGGCGCTTACTCCCTTCGATCGCTTCGCCGCTGGCCACATCAACCACCACCATATCGTCACGCTGCATCGCCTCGTAGCTCACCCCGGAAGGCTTAATCACCATTAAGCCCTGCGTGCGGTCAATCGCGCTCACGTTGCCCCAGGTAAAGGTCACCAGACCATAACGCGGCAGCGCCAGATTTGCCTCGAGTACCTGCTGCTTTAGTTGTTCCAGCATGCTGTTATCTCCGTGTTGATATCTGACTTATTGTCAGCGGCAGGAGGCAAAGCGGGTATGGAAGCATTTGCTGGATAAGTGGCAGATTCCGGCTGTTCACTGCGATTTGCGGCAGCAATAACAGCCAGGTCTGGTAGGAATTAAGATTTTTTACCTGTAAATATATTCAGCAATATCTAGAATTAGCTTATCTGTTCTGGCCGCAGGTGATAGTTAGAGACCTAAAGGTTTGATTCATCTTCATCTGCCGGGTGGATGGCACGATAAATTGTTCTATTTTTAAGCGCCATTTACCTGAACAGTGACATAAATCACCAGTAAAAGCGCATTGTGTACCAACCCTCTTCTATACTTGAGAGGTATTTCTGACGCTGTAACTAAGGAGTAGTCATAATGTCAATCAATGCAAAACGCATCACCGCCGCCGTACTGGCAGCAACGTTAGTTCTTTCCCTGAGCGCCTGTTCAAACTGGTCGAAACGCGATCGTAATACGGCCATCGGTGCAGGTGCCGGTGCAATTGGTGGGTCAATTTTGACCAACGGTAGTGGTCTCGGCACCGTAGGCGGCGCTGCCGTTGGTGGGATTATCGGGCATCAGGTCGACTAACTATAAGAAATTGGCTCCGCACGCACATCTACATGCAGAAGGCCGCGATTTATCGCGGCCTTCTTTTCTTTTCAGCGCAGCGAACGATTAACCGCCAGCCAGCTTGACCTTAAAACCTTTGCCTTCCAGCAGGGTTTTCAACAGATCGCGCTTGTCCCCCTGGATCTCAATAATGCCATCCTTTAGCGCACCGCCGCAGCCGCATCTCTTTTTCAGCTCGGCAGCCAGCTTTGTCAGCTCCGCATCATCAAGGTCAATTCCGCTGATCAGACAGACGCCTTTGCCCTTACGTCCGCTGGTCTGACGCTGGATTCGCACAATGCCGTCGCCTTTTGGCCGCTGCACCACCGCTTTCGGCTCATCGATGCGCCCGCTCTGCGTGGAGTAAACCAGGCGGCTGTTATCATCGGCCATTATGCCCCCTGCAGTTCGCTGAGAATGTTACGCAGCGTCGCCGCCGGGTCGCTGGACTGGGTAATCGGGCGACCGATCACCATATAGTCGACGCCAGCCTGCACCGCCTGCTGGGGCGTCATGATACGGCGCTGATCGCCAGCATCGCTGCCTGCCGGGCGAATGCCTGGCGTCACCAGGCGGAACTGCTGTCCGATAACCTGCTTGAAGTGGCTGGCTTCCTGAGCCGAACAGACCACGCCGTCCAGACCACACTGGTGGGTCAGGCGCGCCAGACGCTCAGCCTGCTCTGCCGGCGACAGCTCAATGCCCAGGCCGCGCAGGTCATCAGAATCCATGCTGGTCAATACGGTTACGGCAATCAACAGCGGCGCATCTTTCCCCATTGGCAGCAGCGCTTCACGCGCGGCGTTCATCATCCGCGCCCCGCCGCTGGCGTGCACGTTTACCATCCATACGCCGAGATCGGCTGCGGCGGCAACGGCATGCGCGGTAGTGTTGGGGATATCGTGGAATTTGAGGTCGAGAAACACCTCGAACCCGCGCTGCTGGAGATCGCGCACCAGCTGCGGACCAAACAGGGTAAACATCTCTTTGCCGACTTTTAAGCGGCAGCTGCCGGGCTCAATCTGGTCAACAAACGCCATTGCGCGATTGAGATCGGCATAATCTAACGCGACCACAATCGGTGAGCCGGTAACCTGAGGTGAAAGCATGGATATACCCTCTTTAATTGGTGCACCGCACGGCGCAAACGATAAACGGGGAGCATTCTACCTATAGCGCAGGGAAATTCACAGTTTACGCTGACAATTATCCTTCCCTGTTAAGCACAGGAGAGTACGGGTGCGGCTGGAACCGCTATTAAATTAAACACCTTAGTATGTTGTAACTAATAAGGCTTAGAATCTTTTTACGGGCTGACCGGAAAAGAAGGTCAGCCCCTACAATAAAAAGGGTGATAGCTAATAAAAACAGAAGGTTATTGGCCGTCGAGGCCGCGGATAGGTTTGACCGATGACCAGGCGCGGCAGGATGGGCAGTGCCAGTAAAGCGCATGGGCGGTAAACCCGCATTTATGGCAGCGATAGCGTGGCTTGGTGCGGATCTGTTCGCCAACCATCTCACGCAGGACCATCAGGCTCTCTTTCGCGCGGCCATCTTCGGCCTCCTGCAAATTAAAATCCATCAGGCGATGGAACACCCGCATGGTCGGATGGCGCTGAAGCTGACGGGTGATGTAGGTCTGCGCGGCTTCCGCGCCCTCTTCCCGATCGAGGATGCCAGCAAGGTAAAGCTCGGCTGACGCGCCGGTATTCTCTTCGACGCAGCGACGCAGATAGTCGGCCCACGCCTGCGGTTGTTCCAGGTGTTGGTAGCAGCTTTCGAGCATTTCCAGCGTCTCGCTGACCAGCTCTTTATCCTGCTCGATAACACGCTGCAGGTGCGTTACCGCTTTCGCATACTCGCCTTTCGCCATATGAATGCGGCCCATCATGATCGAAACGCGGGCGCTGTTGCGATCGGCAGAGTCCCCTTTTTTCAGCAGGTTCATCGCACGGTCAAGGTCATCACTGCCCATTGCCTGTAGCGCAAGCTCACAGTAGAAATGGGCGATTTCCATCCGCAGGCGATCCTTACCCAACTTCACCAGCCGCTCAGCGACCTCAATCGCATTAGGCCAGTCGCTGGTTGCCTGATGGATCACCAGCAGCTGCTGCAGTGCGCTCACGCGAAAATCAGTTTCATCGATCAGCTGACCAAACATCTGCTCCGCCCGGTCATAAAAACCGGCAGCCATATAGTCACGGCCCAACTGTTGAATCGCCAGCAGGCGCTGATCGTAGGTCAGAGAAGCACTTTCCATCAGTGCCTGGTGGATGCGAATGGCGCGGTCGACTTCGCCACGCGAACGGAAGAGGTTACCGAGGGTCAGGTGTGCTTCAACCGTGCCGCTGTCCTCTTTAAGCATATCGAGGAACAGGTCAACGGCCTTGTCCTGCTGGTTAGAAAGCAGGAAGTTCACCCCAGTGACATAATCACGTGACAGGCGGCTGGCCTCCTGTTGCTTATCCTGTTGCACGCTTCTGCGCCCCATGTACCAGCCATAAGCGGCGGCGATGGGAAGTAACAGAAAGAGCAGCTCTAACATAAAGTGTTATTCCTTGACGGCAGGATGCTGTGACGAGGTCACGTTGCTTTCAGCCGTACTAAGCTGCTGCTGAATTCGTTTGAGTTTACGCTGAGCATGCGCCAGCGAAACCCGCACGCGCAGCCAGAACAGCCCACAGATCGCCCAGCCCAGCAGAAAACCGACCGCAAACAGCGATGCCAGCAGCGTTGAAATGCGGAATTCGCCCTGTGCCAGCAGGTAGTTAAAGGTCACTACCTGATTGTTGTGGGTGCCAAGAGTGACCGAAATGACGAAAATCGCCAGAACCACTAAAAAAATGAGCAAATATTTCACAGTTCGTCCCATATGCCGGAGTTAAGCAGATGAATTATGCCAAAAAAATCGTCCTGATGCTTGCATTGATGAGTGCAAACCGCGGCAGAACATTAAACAGCGCCCTGACTCTCCTTCGCCACGGCGCCGGCGAAAAGTAAGATATGGGGTCAAATGCCCTCTTTACAATCCATCCGCTTCGGTTTCACGCGCGCTTATTTCCTGCTGCTCCTGCGGCGGCACGGTGAGCGGGCCGCAGAAACGCTGGGCCAGCCAGGTTGCCAGAGTGATAAACAGCCAGCTAATCAGCGTGGCGGTGATGAGATCAATTGGCCAGTGCATTCCGAGCAGCAGGCGGCTGCCCATCACCGTCACCGCCCACCCCATCAGGATAACAATCGTCACGGTGCGGCGACGCGGCCATAGCAGCCCGACGCCAAGCAGCGCCCAGCTGGCGGCGAACATGCTGTGACCCGAAGGGAACGCAAATCCGGTTTCAAACGCCCAGTGCTTTTTCAGCCATTCGGGCAGCTGGGGATCGTTCGCCACCGCACTGCGCACCATCTCACTGCGCTGCTTACGCTTCTGCTCATAGAACTGCCGTTCATTGATGCCGTGGGTCTTTTCCAGCCACAGCACATAAGGGCGTGGCTCCTGCACCCCCTCTTTAATCACGCTTTTGGTGTACTGACCAGCCAGCAGCGTGCCAATGATTATCGCTAATAAAAATATGGCAGGTTTAAGGCGGAAACGCAGGCACCAGAGAAACCAAATGCACAAAACCGCGCTGGTCAGCGTGCCCCACGGGCTGGTGACCGTTTCGGTGAACCAAAACAGAACCAGATGGCCTATTCCCATTTCGCCCGGCTGCCACTGCCAGCCAGATAGCATCACGCCAAGCGGCATAATCAGTAACAGCAGTGCGCCGAGGGTGGTGCGTTTAACGATATCAGCCATTCTTGTTCCTTTTATGCATCTCTGATTGACAACAATGTAATAAGATTATCTTAAAAAATAATAACATAAGGATAGTACTTATGATATTTGTGCTGTATTACAACAATCGCTCTAACGTGTTAACCGCCCCGGCCTGTGTTGTGGCAAAATAGAGGGATTGTTTGCGTCAGGCGACTGACAAAGCGCTATCTGATGATAGCGTACTACCTGAAGTTTCTGGAGAGTCACATGCAGCTTAAACGGGTGGCAGAAGCCAATCTGCCCACGCCATGGGGAGATTTCCTCATGGTCGGTTTTGAAGAACTGGCAACCGGTCATGACCACGTTGCCCTGGTTTATGGCGATATATCTGATAACAAACCGGTGCTGGCCCGCGTTCATTCTGAATGCCTGACTGGTGATGCCCTGTTCAGCCTGCGCTGTGACTGTGGTTTCCAGCTGGAAGCCGCGATGGCGCAGATTGCCGAACTTGGCCGCGGCATTCTGCTTTACCACCGTCAGGAAGGCCGCAATATCGGGTTGCTGAACAAGATCCGCGCATATGCGCTACAGGATAAAGGCTACGACACGGTTGAAGCTAACCACCAGCTTGGCTTTGCCGCTGATGAGCGTGACTTCACCCCGTGCGCCGATATGTTTAAGCTGCTGGGCGTGGAAGAAGTTCGCCTGTTGACCAACAATCCGCGCAAGGTGGAGATCCTCAGCGAAGCCGGGATCAACATCGTCGAGCGCGTTCCGCTGATCGTCGGGCGCAACCCAAAAAATGCCCACTATCTGGATACCAAAGCCGCCAAAATGGGCCATTTGTTATCTAAATAAGTGCAAAAAAAAGCGGGCCTGTCCTGGCCCGCTCTCTCTTCTGACTCGCGTTAATCCAGCATATTCCTGATCACATAGTGCAGAATGCCGTCATTCTGGTAATAGGTCAGCTCATTACCGGTATCAATACGACAGCGCATCTCCAGCACTTCCTTAGCCCCATCCACGTCGGTCAAGGTCACTTTGACGCTCCCTCCCGGCTGCAGTTGGTTGAGGTCGTGGACATCGATCAGTTCATCCCCGGTCAACTTCAGCGTCTTGCGGGTTACGCCCTGCGGCAACTCCAGCGGTAGAATACCCATACCAATCAGATTCGAGCGGTGGATACGTTCGAACGACTCAGCAATGACTACGCGCACGCCCTGCAAACGCGGGCCTTTCGCTGCCCAGTCGCGGCTGGAACCGGAGCCGTACTCTTTACCCGCAATCACCGCCAGTGGCGTACCCTGCTGCTGATAGCGCATAGCGGCATCATAAATCGCCATCTGCTCATTACCCGGGATAAAGCGGGTCATGCCCCCTTCCACGCCCGGCACCATTTCATTGCGGATGCGAATATTGGCGAAGGTTCCGCGCATCATGACTTCGTGATTACCACGGCGCGAACCGTAGGAGTTAAAGTCCGTGCGCTCCACGCCATGCTCCAGCAGGTAGCGCCCGGCAGGGCTGTCCGCCTTGATGCTGCCCGCAGGCGAAATATGGTCAGTGGTCACCGAGTCTCCCAGCATTGCCAGTACGCGCGCGCCGTGAATATCCTGCACCGGCTTCGGCTCTTTGCCCATGTCATCAAAGAACGGCGAGAGACGAATATAAGTAGAGCCCTCATCCCAGTCATAGGTCGCCGCCTCACTGACTTTGATCTGCTGCCACTCCGGGGTGCCTTCGAAGACTTCGGCATACTCTTTGTGGAACATATCGGTCGATACTAACAGTACCGCTTCGGCAATCTCTTCCGGCGACGGCCAGATATCTTTCAGATAAACGGGTTTGCCGGTGGTGTCTGCGCCGATAGGATCGCTGTGCAGATTCAGGGTCATATTGCCCGCCAGCGCATAGGCGACAACCAGCGGAGGTGAAGCCAGCCAGTTAGTTTTCACAAACGGATGAATGCGCCCTTCAAAATTACGGTTGCCGGACAGCACGGCGCCCACGGTGAGATCGCCCTGCTTAATCGCGCTCTCAATCTCTGCAGGTAGCGGACCCGAGTTACCGATGCAGGTGGTACAGCCATAGCCGACAAGGTTAAAGCCAAGCTTATCGAGATAGGGCGTCAGCCCCGCGCTGGCCAGATAGTCAGACACCACTTTGGAGCCAGGTGCCAGTGAACCCTTAACCCACGGTTTTGGTTTCAGCCCAAGCGACACGGCTTTTTTCGCCAGCAGGCCGGCGGCCATCAGCACGCTAGGGTTTGACGTATTGGTACAGGAAGTGATAGCGGCGATGACCACCGCACCGTCTTCCAGCTGATATTCTTGCCCGCTGTGGCTGTCGCGGTAAGTGATGGCTTTATGATCTTTCTGCGCGCGATTCACTTCCAGTTCATTACTGGCGCGGAAGGCAGCAGGCACATCGCCAAGGGCCACACGGTCCTGCGGACGCTTCGGTCCGGCGAGGCTGGACTCAACCACGCCCATATCCAGCGCCAGGCTGCTGGTGAACACCGGTTCGTCCCCGCTATTACGCCAGAGCCCCTGCGCCTTCGCGTAGGCCTCGACCAGCGCAATCTGCTGGCTGCTGCGCCCGGTCAACGTCATATAACTGAGGGTGATGTCATCGACCGGGAAGAAGCCGCAGGTTGCACCATATTCTGGCGCCATATTGGCAATGGTCGCACGGTCGGCCAGCGGCAGGTCATCCAGCCCGTCGCCATAGAACTCAACGAACTTACCAACCACCCCGTGCTTACGCAGCATCTGCGTAACGGTTAACACCAGGTCGGTGGCGGTGATCCCCGCTTTCAGCTTGCCGGTTAATTTGAAGCCCACCACATCCGGGATCAGCATCGACACCGGCTGGCCGAGCATCGCCGCTTCGGCTTCAATGCCGCCAACGCCCCAACCCAGTACGCCGAGCGCATTGATCATCGTGGTGTGCGAGTCAGTGCCAACCAGCGTGTCGGGGTAAGCGACCTGGCGGCCATTTTGTTCTTCGTGCCAGACGGCCTGGCCGAGATACTCAAGGTTTACTTGGTGACAGATACCGGTACCCGGGGGCACCACGCTGAAGCGGTTAAAGGCTTTCTGCCCCCAGCGCAGGAACACGTAGCGCTCGTGGTTGCGCTCCATCTCCAGGCGCACGTTCTCTTCAAACGCGTCGTCGTCGCCAAAGTGGTCCACGGTGACGGAGTGGTCGATGACCAGATCGACGGGCGACAGTGGATTGACTTTGGCAACATCACCGCCGAGACGCTTAACCGCCTCGCGCATGGCCGCAAGATCGACCACCGCCGGCACTCCAGTAAAGTCCTGCATTAAAACTCGTGCCGGGCGATAGGCTATTTCCCGGTCGGCATGGGCGTCTTTAAGCCAGCCGGCAAGTGCGCTGATGTCCTCCGCCGTGACGGAATCGCCATCCTGATAGCGCAGCAAGTTCTCCAGCAGGACTTTCATTGATTTGGGTAAGCGGCTGATGTCGCCCAGCTCTGATTGTGCTTTCGTGAGGTTGTAGAAATGGTAGCGCTGATCGTTGACTTCCAGCGTGTCTTGAGTGATTTGGCTTAATGTTGTCGACATTGCTCCTCCATTCGTGCGCTCGAATAATCATAACCTTAGTGATTGCAAGGTTTGATTAAACATAGCACAACTCGGCAGCAACGTTTTGATAACAACACTAATTGACAACAGCTGAAACAAAATGAAAATTAAAAAACAAAACGCCCCGCTGTAAAGGTCAGCAGGGCGTTATTGTTTATTACGCTAAGCTTTTAATTAAAGGCGCGATTAACGCATCACCATTGCAAGCCATAACGCGCTAGTCCAGAACAGGGCTGAAAATGTCCAGGTGCTGAACCAGGTAATTTGGGTTAAATTCATCATATTCTCTCTCAGGCCACTGCTGGCCAAAACGTACCGCATTAAACCCTCGGCATCTACCACAAGGATTTCACCGTTAAATGATGGCGTTACCATCAGAATTGGGCGTCAAGAAGCCCTGACCAGTGGTTCGGTCTTAAGATTAAATGAATCTGTTTTAATAATAATGCCCGGCAAGGTTGCCTGGGAAATAGTCACGTCGTGACTTATTTGGCTTTCTTGTCTTCGAACATTGACTCAATAAAATTACGCTGCAGTTCATTCAGATTCCATGAGGCTGGAATCGAATCCTGAGTGTCATTTTTGCCTTTGCAAAAACGCTCGGTTTTGCGTACCTGCTGTGCTTTACGATCGTGCAGTCCAAGTTGCATTGTTACCCCCAAATACGCCAGACAGATAAAGCAACCACAACCCAGAACAATGAGGAAGCAGCGAATACCGTGAGCCAGGCTTTGCGTTTCAGATTGCTGTTACGCTCAACCTTGATGGTTTTGTCCCCGAAGTCGGGTTGTACAGATAATCTAGTAGCCATAGTTTTTGATAATCACTCTCATTAAAACGATTGTTTGAACCAATCAGAAATTAGGATGAATCCTAAACATTCTGTGTTGCAAAATCCAGTAATTTTTATTGAACAAAACGATTAACAGGATTTATCAAGCATCAAAAAGATTAATTAAAAACGCTAAATTAACTTAAGGGGAATAATTACTCCTTAACCCAAACTGGTTGCATTGGCCCCTCTATTAGGTCCAGCCTAAATTAGAGATAAATTTAGCACGCCTCAGGCCACAGGCGATCTCCACTCCTTTTAACTAGAGTATGAGAATCATCCTATCCTGGCGCAAAGAGCGACAATGAAAAGTGTGTACTGTTTCTCATTTAAGAAATAACAATGAAGGAACATGTGATACATGTTTCATTTACGAAAAAATAATGAAATGGGGTTAACGTTTGCAGTAATCGGTGGCACCAATCATAAAAAAAGTGGGCCGCAAGCGACCCACTTATATCATCAATAATATTGTGGGTTACTACTTTGCCGGCAGCTTGATGTCTTTGAACATCGCTTCAATATCTTCATTCGAGCGTAAACCTACAGCAGTATCAACAACATCACGCGTCAGATGCGGCGCAAAGCGCTGGATGAAGTCATACATATAGCTGCGCAGGAAGGTGCTGCGGCGGAAGCCAATTTTGGTGGTGCTGTAGCTAAAGACGTCGGTCGCTTCAATTCTCACCAGGTCAGGGTCGGATACGGGGTCCACCGCCATACTGGCAATTACCCCTACCCCCAGTCCCAGCCGGACATAGGTTTTTATCACGTCAGCATCGGTTGCAGTAAAGACAATCCGTGGGGTCAGCCCGGCACGGTTAAACGCCGTGTCCAGTTCTGAACGGCCCGTAAAACCGAAGGTGTAGGTGACTAATGGATATTCTGCAAGTTCTTCAATCGACACTTTGCTCTTCGCCGCCAGCGGATGGTCAGGCGTGACGACAATGGCACGGTTCCAGTGATAGCACGGCAGCATGATCAAATCGTCGTAAAGATGCAGAGCTTCAGTGGCAATGGCAAAGTCGGCATTTCCCTTCGACACGGCCTCAGCAATCTGCGTTGGCGAGCCCTGATGCATATGCAGCGAGACGCGCGGATAGCGTTCGATAAAGCCTTTAATCACGTTTGGCAGTGCATAGCGCGCCTGCGTATGCGTGGTCGCCACGTACAGTGAGCCTTTATCAGGCCAGGTATGCTCACCCGCCACGGATTTGATTGCATCAACCTTTGACAGGACTTCACGCGCGATGCGGATAATCTCCTGCCCGGCGGGCGTAACCTGAGTCAGGTGCTTACCGCTGCGGGCGAAAATCTGGATGCCCAGCTCATCTTCCAGCATGCGCACCTGCTTACTGATGCCGGGCTGTGAAGTATACAGGCCCTCGGCCGTTGAAGAGACGTTGAGGTTATGGTTCACCACTTCAACGATGTAACGCAGCTGCTGCAATTTCATTTTTCATTCCATCCAGGGTTTGAAGCAACGCGCCGAATCCCCGTCAGCAAGCTCGCGCTGCGATCGGGTTCACGGTCTAATGCAAATTGATAATAAGAAAGGTGTTATCTATAACAACTATATCAAAAAAGTGGGATATGTATAGCATCGGAAGGGGAAAGCGTGAGGAAGATGAAGCGTGAGCGAACCGCACGAGGCGGCTCGCTCACTGGGGGAAGCAACAAATTATTTCTTCGCGCTCACTTCCCACTTACCGTCAACATAGAAGGCGGACCAGCCGGTGGCTTTGCCGTCTTTCTCGGTGCTGACATACTGCTGTTTTGTTTTACGGCTGAAGCGTACCACGGCTTTGTTGCCATCGGCATCCGTTGCCGGAGCATCGGCCAGGTAACGCAGCTTTTCGGGCAGCCGGTCACGGAAGCGTTGCAGCTCTTCAACCTGCGGCGCGCGGGTTTCACGCGATTTAGGGAAGGTATTCGCCGCAAGGAATACGCCGGCAGCACCGTCACGCAGCACGAAGTAAGCATCTGACTTCTCACACGGCAGCTCAGGTAACGGCACCGGATCTTCTTTCGGTGGCGCCACTTCGCCGTTGCGCAGAATTTTACGCGTGTTTTTACAGTCGTCGTTGGTGCAGGCCATGTACTTGCCGAAGCGCCCCATTTTCAGGTGCATTTCAGAGCCGCATTTTTCACACTCAACGATTGGCCCGTCGTACCCCTTAATGCGGAACTCGCCCTGCTCGATCTCGTAACCGTCACATTCCGGGTTGTTACCACAGACGTGCAGCTTGCGCGAGGGGTCGATCAGGTAGCTGTCCATCGCGGTGCCACACTTCTGGCAGCGGCGGCGGGCGCGCAGCGCGTTAGTTTCCGCATCATCCCCTTCGAGAATATTCAGTACTTCATTCTCTGGGATCAGGTTAATGGTCTGCTTACAGCGCTCTTTCGGCGGTAGCGCGTAGCCGGAACAGCCGAGGAATACCCCGGTACTGGCGGTACGGATACCCATCTGACGGCTACAGGTCGGGCAGTCAATAGAGGTCAACACCATCTGGTTCGGCTGCATGCCGCCCTCTTCCGGGTCTTTCTCTGCCTGCTCAAGCTGCTGGCTGAATTCGCCAAAGAACTTGTCCAGCACGGCTTTCCACTGCGCTTCGTTGTTCGCTACTTTATCGAGATTGTCTTCCATGTGCGCGGTGAAGTCGTAATTCATCAGCTCACGGAAGTTCTCTTCCAGACGGTCAGTAACGATCTCGCCCATTTTCTCAGCGTAGAAGCGGCGGCTTTCCACTTTCACATAGCCACGATCCTGAATCGTTGAGATGATCGAAGCATAAGTAGAAGGACGACCAATACCGCGTTTTTCCAGCTCACGCACCAGCGAAGCTTCGCTGAAACGCGCCGGTGGCTTAGTGAAGTGCTGGCTGGGTACCAACTGCTGCAGGCTCAGTTCGCTGCCTACTTCAACCGGTGGCAGTACGCGATCTTCATCACCTTTACGCAGCGCCGGCATTACCCGTGTCCAGCCGTCAAAGCGCAGCGTGCGCCCTTTGGCCTTCAGTTTGAAATCGCCCGCTTCTACGGTAAGTGTTGTAGAGTCGTACTGCGCTGGCATCATTTGACAGGCCACGAACTGGCGCCAGATCAGCTGATACAGCTTCTGCGCGTCCGTTTCCATATCTTTCAGCTGCTCAGACTGCACTTTGACATCCGAAGGACGGATGGCCTCGTGCGCTTCCTGAGAGTTCTCTTTACTGCTGTAAACATTGGCGGCTTTCGGCAGGTATTTCGCGCCAAATTCATCCTCAATGTAGCCACGCACCATGCCCACCGCATCCTGGCTCAGGTTGGTAGAGTCAGTACGCATATAGGTGATATGACCCGCTTCATACAGACGCTGCGCCATCATCATGGTTTTCTTCACGCCGAAGCCAAGGCGGGTACTTGCCGCCTGCTGCAACGTAGAAGTAATAAAGGGTGCGCCTGGCTTACTGCTGGTTGGCTTGTCTTCGCGATCGGCCACCACGTAGCGGGCTTTTTCCAGCAGGCTAACGGCAGCATAAGTCTGCTCACGATTAACCGGGCGGAACGGTTTGTCGGCCTGATGAGTCACCTGCATTGGCAGGTCAACGCCTTTCGGCGTAGTCAGGTCGGCATTCAGATCCCAATACTCTTCCGGGACAAACGCTTTGATCTCACGTTCACGCTCAACCACCAGGCGAACGGCGACTGACTGTACGCGCCCCGCAGAAAGGCCGCGTGCGACTTTTTTCCACAGCAGCGGGGAGACCATATAACCGACCACACGGTCCATGAAGCGGCGTGCCTGCTGAGCATTGACGCGGTCAATATTCAGCTCACCCGGCTTTTCGAATGCCTGCTGGATAGCGTTTTTGGTAATTTCGTTAAACACCACGCGGCTGTAGCGTGATTCATCGCCACCGATCACTTCCCGCAGGTGCCATGCAATGGCCTCCCCTTCGCGGTCAAGGTCCGTTGCGAGATAGATGTGGTCAGCTTTTTCGGCCAGTGCTTTCAGTTCAGCAACGACCTTTTCCTTACCTGGCAGGATTTGATAATTCGCATCCCAGCCGTGATAAGGATCGACGCCCATACGGTTAACGAGGGCAGTCTTTTCGTCTTTTTTGACCTTCTTGCCGGTTTTACTGGTTGTAGAGTCAGCGCTCTTTTTAACTGTTGATCCACTTGTCGGCAAATCACGGATGTGACCCACGCTGGATTTCACCACGTAGTCATTACCGAGATATTTATTGATCGTTTTGGCTTTTGCCGGGGACTCAACTATTACGAGAGCTTTTCCCATAGTTACCTTTACCTGATTAAAACGTCCGAGAGTAAGTTGTGCCGTCTTCCTGAAGCTACGCAGCGCACTAAGGATAAGGTTATTGGGGAAAATGAATTCAACCCGAACAACTTTTTCATCGATTCCAGTGCGAAATCTGACGTTACAACACGTTGATTAACGGTACTTTTTACTACCTGTTAAGCGAATCTCTAACAAGGCGTAAAGTCTGTTTTACGCCCGGAACCCGAAACGCCCACACTCTACCTGATAAAATCTGTTACGCAACTTAATTAGCATCCATGCCCCATTTACGCCAGAAAACTAAGAAAAAAGAGTCACTTTTGTATATCACTACAAAGATTGCGGATTTAAGGGGCTGGCGTACAATAGCGGCCAGAAAATGACTATATAAAGAAGGAAAAGGACCATGTCACAACAGCAAGCCGTCAATCGTGAACATCTGCTGGCGCTGGCCCGGGAAATGATCGTCAACCATCCAGACTATTTCACTGGCCTGAGCGTTGATGATGTCGAGCAGAAGGGAGACGTCCTGGTATTTCGCGGCAACTACTATCTTGATGACCAGGGCCTGGCGACGGCAAAGAGCACCACGGTGTTTAACGTCTATAAAGCGCTGGCGGTGAATCTCTCGGCGCGCTACCGGCTGGAAAAATAACGCCCGCGCGTGCGGGCGTTAAGAAGGGTGAACCGTGGCAGTTACAGCAGCGGTTTTTCACCGCGCTGCCAGATACGCAGCAGCAGGCGTTCAACGCTCAGCGTGGCGCTGTTGGTGAAGCGGTCCATCATGCTTTTGCGCCGCGCATAGCGCACGCCGATCACCTGATGTTTCTCTATCCGATCGATGATCAGATCGTCACTGGTGCCGATCGCATCCACCAGTCCCTTCTCCAGCGCCTGGGTACCGTACCAGTGTTCCCCGGTCGCCACGCTGTCGATATCCAGCGTTGGGCGCATCTGATGCACGAACTGTTTAAACAGAAGGTGGGTTTCATTAAGATCTTCGCGGAATTTTTCACGCCCTTCTTCGGTGTTTTCACCAAACAGCGTCAGGGTACGCTTGAACTCGCCGGCGGTGTGCAGCTCAACGTCAATTTCATTGCGCTTGAGCAGGCGGTTGAAGTTAGGGATCTGCGCCACCACGCCGATGGAACCGATAATGGAAAATGGCGCGGCGACGATACGGTCCGCCACGCAGGCCATCATATACCCGCCGCTGGCGGCGACTTTGTCCACGGCTACCGTCAACGGAATACCCTTATCACGCAGGCGCTGCAGCTGTGAAGCAGCCAGTCCATAACCGTGAACTACGCCGCCCGGGCTTTCAAGACGCAGCAGGACTTCGTCACCCGGTGCTGCCACCGCCATCACCGCAGAAACCTCTTCACGCAGCGAAGAGACTTCGCCGGCATCCATGCTGCCCTTAAAATCGAGCACGTACAGCGTGGATTTGGCTTTCTCTTCCGGGCGGCCCAGCTTCGCCTGCTGTTTGGCCGTTTTCGCCGTCAGCTTCTCTTTTTTCTTCTGCTCTTTGTGCCACTGTTTTTGCTGATGCGGCTTCATCTTCGCCAGGCGCATATCGTCCTGCATATCACTGTACTTCTCGCCCAGCTGAGTGAGCTTGAGCTGGCCATTCTGCGCGCGTTTGCGCAGCGCAAGATTGGCGATCACCACCGCAATTGCCACGATAGCAATCACCACGGTGATGGTTTTTGCCAGGAAGAGTCCATAATAAGAGAGTAGATCCACTCAATCCGCCTTAATTTACATTATGTTATAGATAGCTCTAGTGTAGCGGAGTCCCCGCGTTGAGTCGCCTGTAACCCGGTAACAGCACATGAATATGCTAAAGCGCTGATTGAACTCACCCACTTTTTCAGGCATAAATCACTTTATTCAGTCCGCGCAAGGGTTTACAACAGGCCATACTATCAGCCGCCCTGCGGAAATCCCCCCATCGCCAGAGGAATTCTTTGTGCACTATCAACCGAAAAGCGATCTGCTCAATAACCGTATTATTCTTGTCACCGGGGCCAGCGACGGCATTGGCCGCGAAGCCGCGCTGACGTATGCCCGCTACGGCGCTCAGCTGGTTCTGCTGGGGCGCAATGCGGAAAAACTGCAACAGGTTTGTGACGAGGTTAACCAGCGCAGTCAGGCTCCGGCACTGTGGTTTACCCTCGATCTGGAAACCGCCACGGCGCAAAGCTGCCAGCAGCTGGCAGAAGCTATTGCCGAAAAGCTGCCGCGACTTGATGGCGTGCTGCACAACGCCGGATTGCTCGGTGAGGTGGTGCAGATGGATAAGCAGGATCCCGCTGTCTGGCAGCAGGTGATGCGCGTCAACATTGACGGCACCTTCTTCCTGACGCAGGCGCTGCTGCCCCTGCTATTAAAAGCTGAGGGGGCTTCACTGGTGTTCACCACTTCCAGCGTGGGCCGCCAGGGCCGCGCCGGCTGGGGGGCGTACTCGGTGTCCAAATTCGCCACCGAAGGCATGATGCAGGTGCTGGCAGAAGAGTATGACCCACGCCAGCTTCGCGTTAACTGCATTAATCCCGGCGGCACGCGTACCAAAATGCGTGCCAGTGCCTTCCCGCAGGAAGATGCCAATAAGCTGAAAACTCCCGCCGACATTATGCCACTCTATCTGTGGCTGATGGGTGATGACAGCAAACGCAAAACCGGCACCAGCTTTGACGCCCAGCCGGGGCGCAAGCCCGGGGCGGCAGAATAATGGCCGAAGATCGCCACCAGCAGCGGCAGCAAAAACTGAAGGATCAGGTTGATGCGCGCATCGCTGCGGCTACCGAAGTGCGCGGCATTCTGATGGTATTTACCGGCAACGGCAAAGGGAAAACCACGGCGGCATTCGGCACCGCCAGCCGGGCGGTTGGCCACCAGAAGCGCGTCGGGGTGATTCAGTTTATCAAGGGCGAATGGCCAAACGGCGAGCGCAATCTGCTGGAACCGCACGGCGTCGAGTTTCAGGTGATGGCGACCGGCTTTACCTGGGATACGCAGAATCGTGCAACGGACACCGCCGCCTGCCTGGCCGTCTGGCAGCACGGCAAACGCATGTTGCAGGATCCGACTCTCGACCTGGTGGTGCTGGACGAGCTGACCTACATGGTGAGTTTTGACTACCTGCCGCTGGAAGAAGTGATTGCCGCCCTGCAGCAGCGCCCTGCTCATCAGAGCGTCATCATTACCGGTCGCGGATGTCATCGGGAGATTTTGGCGCTGGCGGACACGGTCAGTGAAATGCGCCCGGTTAAGCATGCGTTTGATGCCGGGATCCAGGCACAGCAGGGAATTGACTGGTAGAAAAAAAAAGGGCCGGGCATGATGCCCGGCCCCTGTCAGTCGTTTAGCCCTGCTGCTGGCGCTTAGACGACTTCGTCGGGCGGCGATTGCTGCCTGGCTTGCTGGCTTTCGCCGTCGTAGTATGGCGCTTAACGGCGCGACGGATCTGATTCGCCTTGGTGCGACGACGATCTTTCTCCACCGCGACCTTGCTGACGGTTTCTGCATCCAGACCCACCAGCTCACGCAGGTAGTTTGTCGGACCCAGCTCAAGCTCGGTCCAGCCACCGCGCGGCAGGCCTTTTGGCAGATCGATATCGCCGTAACGCACGCGGATCAGACGGCTGACCTGCACGCCAACCGCTTCCCACAGGCGGCGCACTTCGCGGTTACGCCCTTCGGTCAGCGTAACGTTGTACCACTGGTTGATCCCTTCACCACCGGTAAACTTCAGCGTTTTAAACGCCGCCGGGCCATCTTCCAGCTGCACACCACGGCTCAGCTGTTTGATCTTATCGTCGTCGACAGCGCCGAATACGCGCACGGCGTATTCGCGCTCAACTTCGCGGCTCGGGTGCATCAGGCGGTTAGCCAGCTCACCGTCGGTGGTGAACAGCAGCAGACCGCAGGTGTTAACGTCCAGACGACCAACGGCAATCCAGCGCGCGCCGCGCAGTTTTGGCAGACGGTCAAATACCGTCGGGCGCCCTTCCGGGTCATTGCGCGTGCAGAGTTCGCCTTCCGGCTTGTAATAAGCCAGTACGCGGCAGACTTCAGTGATGGATTCGCTGACCGGCACAACGTGACCGTCGATGCGGATTTTCATAGATGCGCTTGGCTCAACGCGGTCACCCAGCGTGGCCAGCTTGCCGTCAACGCTGACGCGCCCGGCGGAGATCATGGTTTCGATTTCACGACGGGAACCGTGCCCGGCGCGTGCTAATACTTTCTGTAACTTTTCGCTCTTGTCGCTCATGGAGCTACCTCTGTGTCGCCTTCCCAGGCGTCATTAATTGGTAAGATGGTGCCATCAAAGTGGAGATTCGCACGAATATCAGCCTGCTACCCCAGGCAGCCATGCTGTTTCGCGACCCGCTTTTTCAGGGAAGCGCATTCTACACTATCTGCCTTGCCAATCATAACGCTATAGCCGGAGTTTGCTGATTTGGTGTAGCGCAGTCTGGCACCGGCATCAATACATCCCTGTCGCGAGGCGCGCAGGCAGCATCTTTTGCCGTTGCGGCGTGCTCAGACCGGTTTGCGCACGTTTACGGTTGAAATCATTTCATTTTGCATTGATAAGATTTAACAGTGGCTTATCGTTTTAAGACGTTAAATGCTAATCAGTTCAGGCATGATACTTCATTCTCATTCTGCTGAAATTAGCGTAAATACAGCGACTTGCCCGGGCATATTTCTGTATGGCTAACAGCGCTACAGGCCGCCCCAGCGTTAGGCTGCCAGCAAATACTCCAGCATCGCTGAACGAATCCAGATTGCTAACCTACATTTATGCAGTTTCATGGTCTTAAGCACCATTTTATTTTGACAGCGCAGTTTTTTATGCTGCAAAGCAGAGTTAGTGTAAAAGATACATTAGCTTCAACATCAAATAGTCAGTTTATAAATATCGTGGATTGAGTTAACGCTGGATGATTTAGACTTTTACCTTTTTTGACCTTTAATTAATTTGCCTGGCTAATAAGTTTGTGTAGAATTCACTCAGGCAGAAGAGCGCCATATAAATAGATTGTTAAATATATATTATAAATACACGTTCATCGTGTAACACAAATTCTTTGATTTATTTTCTTCGTTGGCACGAATCGGGAGCGTAAGTTCCCATTAAAATACGCTGATATATAGTCAGCATCGGCATTACACGTCATTACTCCTCACCAGGGATCTTACTGACGTGTCCGACAAGAATGTGACAATTATGAAAATTAAAATGACCCTGCCGGTATTGGCTATGCTAATACTGAGCGGCTGCTCTGTAGGCAAATATGACTACAGCAGCGAAGCTATGAAACGTGTAGACATGAATTTTACCGGCATTCCGACCGTCCTCGGTATCGGTTCGCTCGGCACCAGCATTCCTATCACTCCTGAGTACAGCCTGACTGCGGCGCACGTGGCCAAGCTCTCCGTGCAGAAGGTAAAGGCCTACCACCCTTACTGCGACCTCGCGATTATCTACCACAAGAACGACATTAAAACCCTGCCGAAATTCCGCGATGGCGCAATCGGCGAGTCGGTTAAAATGTACGGTTACAGCTTTATTTCCGCCATGCCGGTTGAATCATCCGGCGTTAATCTCACGCTGACCGGGATACGTAATGAGTGGAATAAGCGCCCGTGCGTGGCAATGGCATCGAATGCCGGCGTGGTGAAAGGGATGTCCGGCGGCGCCGTTTATAACAGCGATGATACCATCGGCGGCGTCATTATTGGCTTTACAAATGAGTTAAAACGACCGAAGAAATCTCCAGTTCCGCTTAAGGATGTCTCGCTGTATATTCCGTATCAGGATTTTAAAGAGTGGCTGGAAAAATCTACATCGTGATAACACTAAGCGATAAATAATAACAGGCTCACGCATCAGAGCCTGTTAATTGCACTTAAAGGAAGGGTTGAATATCGCCCACGCCTTCACGGATCACTTCCGGCGTATTTTCCGTTAAATCGATAACGGTGGTCGGCTGCTGCCCAAGATAACCGCCGTGAATAATCAGGTCGACAATTTTGCCGATCTCATCCTGAATAGCTTCCGGATCCGACTCGGTGAAGTCATTGCCGGGCAGCATCAGCGACGTCGACATCATCGGCTCATTCAGCGCTTCCAGCAGCGCCAGCGCAATGGGGTTAGACGGCACGCGCAGGCCGATGGTTTTACGCTTTTCGCTCATCAGACGACGCGGCACTTCTTTAGTCGCCTTGAGTATAAAAGTGTAGTTGCCCGGCGTGTTGTTTTTGATCAGGCGAAATGCCGTGTTGTCTACGTGAGCATAGGTAGACAGCTCAGACAGATCGCGGCACATCAGGGTAAAGTTGTGGTTGCCATCCAGCTGACGGATGCGGCAGATACGCTCCATCGCGTTCTTATCTTCCAGCTTGCAGCCCAGCGCATAACCGGAATCGGTGGGATAAACGATCACGCTGCCTTTGTTCAACATCTCCACCGCCTGCTTGATCAGGCGCGGCTGGGGATTATCCGGGTGAATATAGAAAAATTGACTCATAACTAACCTCTCACCTGCGCTTTCTGCGCGGGTTCATTGTGCGATTTCAGGAAATCTTAGCCACACGGCTTCAACACCGCCAGGTAGCCATAATTTTTTCCCCAGCTCAATCCAGGGACAGGGCTGATGGAAGTCAGACCCCTGCGACGCCGCCAGCTGATAATCCTGTGCATAGCGCGCCAGCTGGCTGCGCTCGTTCGGAGCCTGCTGGCACTGCGCCACTTCCATCGCTTCGCCACCCTGCTCGCTGAAATGCGCCAGCAGGCGCTTCAGCCACTTAGCCGACAGCCCGTAACGCGCCGGATGGGCAAGCACGCTACGGCCGCCAGAATGATGAATAGCATCAATAGCTTGTTTAATTGTACACCACTGTGGCGGCGCATAGCCGGTTTTGCCACGCGCCAGGTAGTTTTTGAATACCTGCTGCATGTTGTCTGCTTTGCCCTGCGCGATAAGAAAACGGGCGAAGTGACCACGGGTAATCGCCCCGCCTTCGGCCAGCGCCAGCGCCCCCTCAAGCGCGCCGGGAATATGCGCTTTCTCCAGCCGCTCAGCAATCAGCTGCGCCCGCGCCATGCGCCGCTCGGCCTGCTGCGCCAGAAACGCCACCATCACCGGGTGTTCGATATCAATTCCCAAGCCAACAATATGGATTTCGTGGTTTTCCCACAGGGTGGAGATTTCCACACCGTTAATCAGCTGGAGTGGCAATTGATGCTGAGCAATCGCCTCACGCGCGGCTGAAATACCTGCGGTGGTGTCATGGTCAGTAATGGCCAGCACGCCCACACGGTGCTCTACTGCCCGCAATACCAGCTGCTCCGGGGTCAAAAGACCATCGGAAGCGCGAGTGTGGCTGTGGAGATCGTAAATAGGGAAAGAACTGACTGAGGTGGCGACTGCTGTCAAAACGGCTCCGGAAAACGCGGGGAAGTATCGCAGCATGATACCGACATTTGCCACTGAGGGAAAAAGAGTATTGACTTTTTTGCCGCGAACCAGTTAACTAGTACGCAAGTTCACAAGCAAAGGTGTCTGTATCATGACGTATTCATTCTCTCTGATGACTGGTTGGTGGCACACTTCACCCTGAACGGGCGAAGCTGTCATGCACGGTTAATACGCAGTGCAGATACTTAAGCCCGCCTACCGCGGGCTTTTTTTTGAGCAAAAAACAGAGAACATCACATGCAAAATGCCAAACCTACAGTGAAGTTGATTACCGGCAACGCACCTTACCGTGAAGATCCCGCTGCGGTCTTTCATCAGCTTTGCGCGGCGCGCACTGAAACCCTGCTGCTGGAATCAGCCGACGTCGACAGCAAATGCAACCTGAAAAGCCTGCTGATTGTTGACAGCGCCCTGCGTCTCAGCGCGCTGGATAATCGCGTGCAGGTGCAGGCGCTGTCGGAAAATGGCCGTGCTCTGCTACCGCTGCTGGATGCTGCCCTGCCCGCCAGCGTTGAGAACCACGTGCGTCCGGACGGGCGTGAGCTGGTATTTCCCGTTAATGCTGAAATCCAGGATGAAGATTCCAACCTGCGCGCTTTGTCGGTATTTGACGCGCTGCGCCTGATCCCACAGTTGGTGAATGCCCCGGCAGAAGAGCGCGAAGCGGTGCTGCTGGGCGGCCTGTTCGCTTACGACCTGGTTGCCGGTTTCGAAGCGCTGCCGGCGCTGAAAAACGAACAGCGCTGCCCGGATTACTGTTTTTACCTCGCTGAAACCCTGCTGGTAATCGACCATCAGACGCAGAGCGCACGCCTGCAGGCCAGCCTGTTCACGCACCAGCCGTCCGAGTTTATGCGCCTGCAAAGCCGCATCGAACAGCTGCACAGCCAGATGCAGCAGGCTGCCACGCCGCTGCCAGTGCAGAAAGTGGAAAGCATGAGCCTGAGCATCAGCCAGAGTGATGAAGACTACTGCGCGGTGGTGCGCGAAATGCAGGAAGCGATCCGCGTCGGCGAGATCTTCCAGGTGGTGCCGTCGCGCCGCTTCTCCCTGCCGTGCCCGTCGCCGCTGGCCGCCTATGACACGCTGAAGAACAGCAATCCCAGCCCGTATATGTTCTTTATGCAGGATCGCCACTTCAGCCTGTTCGGTGCCTCACCGGAAAGCTCGCTGAAATATGACGCGCGCAGCAACCAGATTGAAATCTATCCGATTGCCGGAACCCGCCCGCGCGGACGTCATGCGGATGGTTCGCTGGACCGTGACCTCGACAGCCGTATCGAGCTTGAGATGCGTACCGATCATAAAGAGATGGCTGAACACCTGATGCTGGTTGACCTGGCGCGCAACGACCTGGCGCGTATCTGCCAGCCGGGCACCCGCTATGTCGCGGATTTGACCAAAGTGGACCGCTACACCTTCGTGATGCACCTTGTCTCACGCGTGGTCGGCCAGCTGCGTAACGATATCGACGTGCTGCACGCCTACCGCGCCTGTATGAATATGGGCACCCTGAGCGGCGCGCCGAAAGTACGCGCCATGCAGCTGATTGCCAAAGCCGAGGGGACGCGACGCGGCAGTTACGGCGGCGCCGTGGGCTACTTTACCGCCAGCGGGGATCTGGATACCTGCATCGTAATCCGCTCCGCCTATGTTGAAGATGGCGTGGCAACCGTACAGGCCGGTGCCGGCGTGGTTCTTGACTCCAATCCGCAGGCGGAAGCGGATGAAAGCCGCAACAAAGCGCGTGCGGTTCTGCGCGCCATTGCCACTGCTCATCACTGCAAGGAGATTTTCTGATGGCCGATATTCTGCTGCTCGATAACTTCGACTCTTTTACCTATAACCTCGTCGACCAGTTACGCACCTTCGGCCATAACGTGATGGTCTACCGTAACAATGTTCCGGCGCAGACGCTGATTGAGCGCCTGCAACAGATGGAAAATCCGGTACTGATGCTGTCGCCAGGCCCGGGCGCGCCGTCAGAAGCCGGCTGCATGCCGGAGCTGCTGCTCGCGTTACGCGGCCGCCTGCCGATTATCGGCATCTGCCTGGGCCACCAGGCCATCGTGGAAGCCTACGGTGGTCACGTCGGTCAGGCCGGCGAAATCCTGCACGGTAAAGCGTCTGCGATAACCCATGACGATCAGGGCATGTTCGCCGGTCTGAGCAACCCGCTGCCGGTAGCCCGCTACCACTCGCTGGTAGGCAGCAACATTCCTGCCGGGCTGACGGTGAACGCCACCTTCAACGGCATGGTGATGGCCGTGCGCGACGACGCCAACCGCGTCTGCGGTTACCAGTTCCATCCGGAATCGATTCTTACCACCCAGGGGGCACGCCTGCTGGAACAAACCCTCGCCTGGGCGCTGGCGTAATCAAGGAGTTACAAGAGATGCACACTATTCTGGAAAAACTCTTTCAGGCTGAGATCCTGACGCAGGCTGAGAGCCACCAGCTGTTTTCGGCGATTATCACCGGGCAGCTGGAACCTACCCAGCTGGCAGGTGCACTGATTGCGATGAAAGTACGCGGTGAGCAGCCGCAGGAGATTGCCGGGGCCGCGACCGCCCTGCTGGAAGATGCCAAACCCTTTCCGCGCCCCGACTACGCGTTTGCCGATATCGTCGGTACCGGCGGTGACGGCAGCAACAGCATTAACATCTCGACCGCCAGCGCGTTTGTCGCCTCGGCCTGCGGCCTGAAGGTTGCCAAGCACGGCAACCGCAGCGTTTCGAGTAAATCCGGTTCTTCAGATTTGCTGGCAGCCTTTGGCATCAGCCTGGATCTTCCGGCGGAGAAAGCACGCCAGGCGCTGGACGATCTCAATGTCTGCTTCCTGTTTGCGCCGCAGTACCACAGCGGATTCCGCCATGCGATGCCGGTACGTAAAGAGTTGAAAACCCGCACTATCTTTAACGTGCTCGGCCCGCTGATCAACCCGGCGCGTCCGCCGCTGGCGGTGATTGGCGTTTACAGCCCGGAGCTGGTGCTGCCGGTAGCACAAACGCTAAAAGTGCTGGGCTATCAGCGCGCTGCCGTAGTGCACGGTGGCGGCATGGATGAAGTGGCGCTGCACAGCGCAACCCACGTGGCGGAGCTGCGCGACGGTGACATCACCAGCTACCAGCTGACGGCGGAGGACTTCGGTCTGAGCAGCCATCCGCAGGAGGCGCTGGCCGGGGGCACGCCGGAAGAAAATCGTGACATTCTGGCGCGTTTACTCCAGGGTAATGGCGAGCTGGCTCATGAAGAAGCCGTGGCGGCCAACGTCGCCCTGTTGCTGAAAATTTTTGGCCATGAAGATTTGCGACAAAATGCTCAGCAGGCGCTGGAAACCATCCGCAGCGGCCGTGCCTACGAGCAGGTTGTCGCCCTGGCAGCAAGGAGATAATCATGCAGGAAACCGTACTGAATAAAATCGTCCAGGATAAAGCTATCTGGCTGGCAGAGCGCCAGCAGCAGCAGCCCCTGGCCACCTTCCAAAATGAGATCGTCCCCTCAACGCGCGGCTTTTATCATGCGCTACAGGGCGCCCGCACCGTGTTTATTCTGGAGTGCAAAAAAGCCTCCCCGTCGAAGGGTCTGATCCGTGAAGACTTTGACCCGGCGGTTATCGCTGGCGTCTACCAGCATTATGCCTCGGCGATTTCAGTGCTGACTGACGAGAAGTACTTCCAGGGAAGCTTTGATTTTCTGCCGATTGTCAGCAAAGCCGTGACCCAGCCGGTGCTGTGTAAAGACTTTATTATCGACCCTTATCAGATCTATCTGGCGCGCTATCACCAGGCCGATGCCATTTTGCTGATGCTGTCGGTGCTCGACGACGAGCAGTATCGCCAGCTCTCTGCCGTGGCGCATAGCCTGCAGATGGGCGTGCTGACCGAAGTGATCAGTGATGAAGAGCTGGAGCGCGCCACTGCGCTGGGCGCGAAGGTGGTCGGCATTAATAACCGCGACCTGCGCGATCTCTCTATCGATCTGGACCGCACCCGCCGCCTGGCGCCGAAAGTGGCGCACGGGGTCACGGTGATCAGCGAGTCCGGCATTAACAGTTACGCGCAGGTACGTGAGCTTAGCCACTTCGCCAACGGCTTCCTGATTGGCTCTGCCCTGATGTCAGAAGAGGATCTTACCGCCGCCGTGCGCCGGGTGATCCTTGGTGACAATAAGGTGTGCGGACTGACGCGGGCCGAAGATGCCCGCTGCGCACTGGAGGCCGGGGCGAATTATGGTGGGCTGATCTTTGCCGAAGGTTCACCGCGTAAAATCGATAGCGCTCAGGCTGCGGCCGTGATGGCGGGCGGCGCGCTAAAATATGTTGGCGTTTTCCGCAATAACAGCATCAGTGACATTGTCACTAAAGCGCAGCAGTTGAAGCTGTTTGCCGTACAGCTGCACGGTGAGGAAGATCGCCAATTTGTCAGCCAGCTGCGCGCAGAACTTCCGGCCAGCGTGAAGATCTGGAAAGCCTTCAGCATAGGTTCCAGCCTGCCCGCCCGCGACTGGCCGCACGTTGACCGCTATGTGTTTGATAACGGCAGTGGCGGCAGCGGCCAGCAGTTTAACTGGCAGCTGTTGCAGGGTGAGAAACTCGATAACGTGCTGCTGGCCGGTGGTCTTGGGGCGGATAACTGCGTTCAGGCCGCTCAGCTCGGCTGTGCAGGCCTCGACTTTAATTCCGGCGTGGAGAGTGCCCCCGGAATTAAGGATGCCGGTAAAATTGCTTCAGTGTTTCAGACGCTGAAAGCCTACTGATATAAGAGAAGCGATCATGACTAAGTTAAATCCCTATTTTGGTGAGTTTGGTGGCATGTACGTGCCGCAGATCCTGATGCCGGCTCTGGAACAGCTGGAAGACGCCTTTATCAGCGCCCAAAGCGACCCGGAATTCCAGGCTGAATTTACCGACCTGCTGAAGAACTATGCAGGGCGCCCAACGGCGCTGACGCTGTGTAAGAATCTCACCAAAGGCACCCAAACTCGCCTGTATCTGAAGCGAGAAGATCTGCTGCACGGCGGCGCGCACAAAACTAACCAGGTACTCGGTCAGGCGCTGCTGGCAAAACGCATGGGTAAAAACGAAATCATTGCTGAAACCGGAGCCGGTCAGCACGGGGTTGCCTCGGCCCTCGCCAGCGCCCTGCTGGGCCTGAAATGCCGCATTTACATGGGTGCAAAAGATATTGAGCGCCAGTCGCCAAACGTGTTCCGTATGAAGCTGATGGGCGCGGAAGTGATCCCGGTGCACAGCGGCTCTGCCACGCTGAAAGATGCCTGTAACGAAGCGCTGCGCGACTGGTCCGGCAGCTATGAAACCGCGCACTATATGCTCGGCACTGCCGCCGGTCCACACCCGTTCCCGACCATTGTGCGTGAGTTCCAGCGTATGATCGGCGAAGAGACGAAAGCGCAGATTCTGGAGAAAGAAGGCCGCCTGCCGGATGCCGTCATCGCCTGCGTTGGCGGCGGGTCGAACGCCATCGGCATGTTTGCCGACTTTATTGATGAGAGCAGCGTCGGCCTGATCGGCGTCGAGCCTGCTGGCCACGGTATTGAAAGCGGTGAACACGGTGCGCCACTCAAGCATGGCCGCGTCGGCATCTACTTCGGTATGAAGTCGCCAATGATGCAGACCGCAGACGGTCAGATTGAAGAGTCGTATTCCATCTCCGCCGGCCTGGATTTCCCCTCCGTCGGACCGCAGCACGCTTACCTGAACAGCATTGGCCGCGCTGAATACGTCTCGATCACCGACGACGAAGCCATGGATGCGTTCAAAACGCTGTGCCGCAGCGAAGGGATTATCCCGGCGCTGGAATCTTCCCACGCGCTGGCTCATGCCCTGAAGATGATGAAAGCCGACCCTGAGAAAGAGCAGCTGCTGGTGGTCAACCTCTCCGGCCGTGGCGATAAAGATATTTTCACCGTGCATGACATTCTGACCGCGAAGGGAGAAATCTGATGGAACGTTACGATAGCTGTTTCAAACGTCTGGCAGAGCGTAAAGAAGGCGCTTTTGTGCCCTTCGTCACCCTGGGCGACCCAACGCCGGAACTCTCGCTGCAGATTATCGATGCGCTGGTGGCCGGTGGTGCCGATGCGCTGGAGCTGGGCATTCCCTTCTCCGATCCGCTGGCGGATGGTCCGACTATCCAGAATGCTAACCTGCGTGCCTTTGCGGCTGGCGTGACGCCGTCACAATGCTTCGAAATGCTGGCCGCCATCCGCCAGAAATACCCGGAGCTGCCAATCGGCCTGCTGATGTACGCGAACCTGGTATTTTCCAACGGCATCGACAACTTCTATGCCCGCTGCCAGCAGGTTGGCGTCGACTCGGTGCTGGTTGCCGACGTGCCAATTGAAGAGTCTGCCCCGTTCCGTCAGGCGGCGCTGCGCCACAACGTCGCGCCAATCTTTATCTGCCCGCCGAACGCCAGTGACGATCTGCTGCGTGAAATTGCCTCCCACGGCCGGGGTTACACCTATCTGCTGTCGCGTGCCGGGGTGACCGGCTCGGAAACGCGCGCCAATCTGCCGCTTAAGCATCTGGTCGATAAACTGCGCGAGTACCATGCTGCTCCGGCGCTGCAGGGCTTTGGTATTTCTGAAGCGTCGCAGGTGCAGGAAGCGGTGGGTTGCGGCGCAGCCGGCGCTATCTCTGGCTCTGCCATTGTGAAAATCATCGAGAAAAACCTGGCACAGCCGGAAGTGATGCTCGCTGAGCTGACCGCTTTCGTTAGCAAACTGAAAGCCGCAACGCGCTAAGCAGAATCCATGCCTTATCTCCTGGATAAGGCATTATATTCTTTCAATTTTCCCCGCATAACCATTTGCATTTCTGGCAAACCTCGCTAAAAATCTATAGATACCGATGAATGTGTCGGTTAAAGCCTTATGATGATGACAGGGAGATTACATAGTGAAATGGTTCAAAGTCTTATCAGGTGTGGTTATTGCAGCCGTAGTGGCTCTGTCAGTGAGTGCCTGTGCGCCTACGGCAACTAAAGAGGGAACCGGAGGTTATATTGACGACACCGTCATTACGACCAAGGTAAAATCAACCCTGCTGGCCGATGACTCGCTGAAGTCGACGGAGATCAATGTTGAGACCTTCAAAGGACGCGTTCAGCTGAGTGGATTTGTCAGCTCACCGCAGATGGCTAACCGTGCCGTCGGCATTACGCGCGGCGTGGCGGGTGTAAAATCTGTTGTGAATAATATGCAGATTAAATAACCGTTCTGAATGGCTTAAAAGGCGCGAATTTCGCGCCTTTTTGCATTTTAGCGCTTCAGAAAGTGTAGCCCGCGCCGAAGAAGAACACCCACGGATTAATATGCGTATCAATACTCTGGCGGCCTGCCGCCGCAGAGTCGAAGCGCACTTTGGTGTTGATATCCATGTACCACAGCGAGGCGTTAATCAGCCAGTCAGGCGTTAACTGATAGTCAAGACCTACCTGCCCCGCTAAACCCCAGGAGTTTTTCACGCTGAGATTGCTTAATCCCGCATCACGCCCGGTCTGGTTAAAGTCGGTGTCATAAAACATAGTGTAGTTGACCCCGACGCCCGCATAAGGCTGCCACTTACTGCTGTTACCCATTGGGTACCACTGTGCCATCAGCGTTGGCGGCAACTGGTGAACCGTTGCCAGCGTGCCGGTCGCCTGCAGGCCAACATGGTGTTTAAACGGCGTCGCACCCAGCAGTTCCACGCCAATGTAATCGGTGGCCATATAGGTGAAGGTCAGGCCCATCTGGGTGTTGTTATCAATGTTGAACTCACCCAGGCCCATTACGTCATCCGACCCTCCGGTCGGGCGCACGGTCGCGGAACCGACACGCATAAAGAAATCCCCAGCCTGGTGGGCTGATGCGGCGACGGGCAGTAAGCTCATTACGGCGAGTACCAGCGCTTTCAATTTCATAACCACTCCTTTTTTCTGCAAATTATTGTAAGCATGCGACCTGCTTTGAGGCCTTGATGCGTTTTTAGCCGACCTATATTTACCCTGATTTACCGGCGAGATCATGCAAATCAATTAACAAAAAGTTTATATAAAACATAGAGTTGATTTGGATCAATTTTCACGGGTTTTGGCGGTGAAGTGAGCCAGATAAAAACAGCGCAACCAGCATGGCTGAAGTCAACAAGCGCGGAATGGCGGTAATACCTTCTTAAATCGAAAGTTATGTCAATCTGGGTGCCAGCACCCTGCCAGACCATGTACAATCGCCGGGTCTATAACACCGGCCTTTCAAGGAGAGTACATGTCTATCACGGCGGGTTCGCTATACCGTGACACGGGGAATTTCTTCCGCCATCAGTCGGTCACTATTGTGCTGATGGCGCTGTTAACTTCGTTTATTACTATGCTTATCGGCAAGGCATTCACGCCAGGCGCTGATGAGATGCAGATCCTCGGTGAAGGCGCTGCGGGTTCCGCCAGCAGCCTGATGGAGATGATCCGTAATATGTCCCCCGAACAGCAGCAGGTACTGCTGCACGCTTCCGCTGCCGGTACTTTTGCTTCACTGGTAGGTAATGTCCTGCTGCTGGGCGGCATGCTGAGCCTGATCCCGCTGGCGTCATCCGGCCAGCGCATCAGCGCGCTGCGGGCTATTGGCGCATCCGCTCCGCGCTTACCGGCACTGCTGCTGCTCACCATCCTGATGACCGTGCTTATCCAGCTCGGCTTTATGGTGCTGGTGATTCCCGGCGTGCTGCTGGCCGTTACCCTGGCACTCTCCCCGATCATCCTGATGACCGAAAAAGTGGGAGTGATCGCCTCTATGCGCGCCAGCATGCGTCTCGGCTGGAGCCAGATGAAACTGATCGCCCCGGCGGTGATTTTATGGATTGTGGCGAAACTGGTGGTGCTGCTGCTGGCCTCCTCGCTGCTGGTGCTGCCGCCGGACGTCGCTTCTGTAGTGCTCAACGCGCTCAGCAACCTGGTTTCAGCCATACTGATTATCTATTTGTCACGCCTGTATATGCTGTTACGTTAATTAACCTGGAATGCCTCGACAGAGGCATTCTGCTGGATAATGATATTTCGCATTCGTCTGTTATTTGGAAGCCGCTATGAAGCAGTTACTCGACTTTCTTCCCCTCGTGGTGTTTTTTGTTTTCTACAAGCTTTACGACATCTATGTTGCCTCCGGCGCACTGATTGCCGCCTCCGCGCTGGCACTGGCGGCGGGCTGGCTGCTTTATCGTAAAGTTGAAAAGATGTCGCTGGTGACCTTCGCGCTGGTTGCGGTGTTTGGCACGCTGACGATTGCGCTGCACAACCCGGACTTTATTAAGTGGAAAGTCACTATCATCTATGGCCTGTTCACCGCTGCGCTGCTGTTCAGCCAGTGGTTTATGAAACAGCCGCTGATCCAGAAGATGCTGGGGAAAGAACTTCAGCTGCCTGAATTCGCCTGGCGCCGCCTGAATATCGCCTGGGCACTGTTCTTCCTCGCCTGCGGCCTCGCGAATATCTATGTCGCCTTCTGGCTGTCGCAGGATATCTGGATTAACTTTAAAGTCTTTGGCCTGAGCGCCCTGACGCTCCTGTTTACGCTACTGAGCGGCGTCTACATTTATCGTCTGATGCCACAACAAGAAGAAAAATAACCCATCATTGCCCGGACATTTACCCCGGGCGAATTGAATGACCGGAAGCAAGCAATTCGAGAGCACACAATGAGCGAACAACAACGATTACCGCAGGGCGAAATGGTGCTGCGTACGCTGGCGATGCCTGCAGACACCAACGCCAACGGCGATATCTTCGGCGGCTGGCTGATGTCACAGATGGATATGGGTGGCGCTATTCTGGCGAAAGAGATAGCGGAAGGTCGCGTGGTCACCGTGCGCGCCGACGGCATGACCTTTCTGAAACCGGTCGCGGTGGGTGATGTCGTCACCTGCCATGCGCGCTGTATCAAAACCGGTACCAGCTCCATCACCATCAATATCGAGGTGTGGATCAAGAAGGTGTCGTCTGAACCCATTGGCCAGCGCTACTGCACCACCGAAGCGGTGTTTATCTATGTTGCCGTCGACCCGGAGGGCAAACCGCGGCCGCTACCCGCCGATAAGAGCCACTTTGAGCTCGACCCGCAGGTATAAAAAAAAGGGCTTTCGCCCTTTTTTTTATTCGATGGATGTCCCACCGTTGATCTTAAACACGATATTCATCGTCAGGTCTTTGCCAGGCTTACCGGCTTCATAGCGCCATTTGCGCATCGCCTGTTTCACTTCACGCTCAAACATGTTGCGCGGTTCGGCCGACAGAATGCGCACATTATCTACCTGGCCGGCGCTGTCGACGTCAAACTGCACCCGCACACGCCCTTCCACCCGCAGGGCAAAAGCACGCGCCGGATAGGCTGGCTTACCAACGGTTAATGCCCGTGGCCCGGTTGAGACGGCGGTAGACGGCGCCTGGGAGGTCTTCGGCGCGGTGGACGGCTTACTCTGCTCAACGGGTTTAGTCTCCTGTGGCGCGGCTGCCGGGCGTGGTTTCACCTCTTTCTTCGGCTTGACCACCTCTTTCTTCACCGGCTTCGGTTTTGGCTTCGGCTTTGGCTCCGGTTTAGGGATCGGTACCGGCTCTGGCTTAGGCGGTTCAGGCACCGGTTCCGGTTCCGGTTCTGGCTCAGGTTCTGGTACCACTTCAGGCGGGGCTGGCTGCGGTTCCGGCTGCACTTCAGGTGCCACTAACGACACGCTGATAGGCTGAGACGCTTTCGGCATTTCGACCACCTGATGAAATGAGGCATACAGCAGTGCCCCGATCGCTAAACCATGCAGTACGACCGAAATCAGCAATGGTAAAGGTGAGCGGCGAGGTAGTTCAGTTGTCAGCGTCGTCATAATCTTTCTGGTCAAAATGTGAAGCGTTGATTTTAAATGCAAATAGCAATCAATTTCAATAAGCACGCACGCTGATTCGTCGATTTCACCTTTAAAACGCCGCAGGCTGACCTTTATCAAGGCCAGATACGCTTTAGTTTGCACAAATGTTAACGATCACTTAACGTGATGCCGAATCTCATCCCCAGACAGGAGTTCTGAAGGTGCTCTACGTAATTTACGCTGAAGATAATAGTGACTCACTGGAAAAACGCACGGCCGTGCGCCCTGCTCACCTTGCCCGCCTGCAGCTGCTGCGTGATGAAGGTCGTCTGATTATTGCCGGCCCGATGCCCGCGGTAGACAGTAACGAGCCTGGCGTTGCCGGTTTCAGCGGTTCAACCATTATTGCCGAGTTCCCATCGCTGGAAGCCGCGCAGTCCTGGGCGCAGGATGATCCCTATATTGCTGCCGGGGTATATAAGCAGGTTGCTATTAAGCCGTTTAAACGCGCTTTCTGATTAAACAGCCCGGGGATCTCGCCATCGCCGGGCCTGTTACCCGCTTCAGGGAATCTGTGTAATAAACAAAATAGAACGGCGTTGCTGCTGGCTCACCTGATGGCGGAAAGAGTGCATACGTCCGTAGCGACGAGACTGCCCCTCCAACCAACGCGACCGACGCCGCTGAACCTGCCGCAACATGCGCCAGCGCGCCACCTCATTTCTACTTCGTCTCATTACACCCTCTGATTGACCCAGGAAAAACTCGCGACGCAGTATAGACCTTTATCAATCCTCACCAGGTCCGATCTCTTTATTCCTTAAAGTGTGGTTAAAGGTTTCCTGTACTGTCATCTGCACGTAAACTCCATTTAATTGCCGCGTGAACAGGATTTTCACTTAATGACCACCTTTTATACCGTAATGAGCTGGCTGCTGGTGTTTGGTTATTGGTTGCTAATTGCCAGTGTCACCCTGCGTATCCTGATGAAGCGGCGCGCAGTGCCCTCCGCCATGGCCTGGCTGTTAATTATCTATATTATTCCGCTGGTTGGCATCATTGCTTATCTCTCATTCGGTGAGCTGCACCTTGGCAAACGGCGTGCCGAGCGCGCGCGCACCATGTGGCCTTCTACCGCCCGCTGGCTAACCGATCTCAAAGCCAGTCACCATATTTTTGCCGAAGATAACAGCGATGTGGCCCGTTCACTGTTTCAGCTATGTGAAAACCGTCAGGGCATTGCCGGGGTGAAAGGTAATCAGCTCCAGCTGCTCACCAGCACCGATGACACCCTGCGCGCGCTGGTGCGTGATATTCAGCTGGCACGTCATAATATCGAGATGGTGTTCTATATCTGGCAGCCCGGTGGGCAGGCGGATGAAGTGGCTGAAGCGCTAATGGCGGCGGCGCGGCGCGGCGTTCACTGCCGCCTGATGCTGGACTCGGCGGGCAGCGTCGAATTCTTCCGCAGCCCATGGGCAGCGATGATGCGCAGCGCGGGTATCGATTTAGTCGAGGCGCTAAAAGTGAGCCTGCTGCGCGTTTTCCTGCGCCGTATGGATCTGCGCCAGCACCGCAAAGTGGTGCTGATCGACAACTATATCGCCTATACCGGCAGCATGAACCTTGTTGACCCACGCTACTTCAAGCAGAACGCTGGCGTCGGCCAGTGGGTTGACCTGATGGCACGTATGGAAGGCCCGGTCGCCACCACACTGGGCATTATTTACTCCTGCGACTGGGAAATTGAGACCGGCAAGCGCATTTTGCCGCCTCCGCCAGATGACAATGTGATGCCGTTTGAGCAGGAGAGCGGCCATACCATTCAGGCGATCGCTTCCGGCCCTGGCTTCCCGGAGGATATGATCCATCAGGCACTGTTAACCGCCGTCTATTCAGCGCGCGAACAGCTGATCATGACCACCCCCTACTTTGTTCCGAGCGACGACCTGCTGCATGCTATCTGCACCGCGGCTTATCGTGGCGTTGATGTCAGTATTATCGTGCCGCGCCGCAACGACTCGCTGCTGGTGGGCTGGGCCAGCCGCGCCTTCTTTGGCGAGCTGCTGGACGCCGGGGTGAAGATCTATCAGTTTGAAGGCGGTCTGCTGCACACCAAGAGTATTCTGGTAGATGGTCAGCTCAGCCTGGTGGGCACCGTGAATCTCGATATGCGCAGCCTGTGGCTCAACTTTGAAATTACGCTGGTGATTGATGACGATGGTTTTGGCAGCGATCTGGCCCGGGTGCAGGAGGATTATATCGCACGATCCAGACTGGTTGATGGTCAACGCTGGTCGCGCCGCGCATACTGGCAGCGTATCGTAGAACGACTGTTTTACTTCTTCAGCCCATTGCTGTAAAACGAGCGAAAATGCACAGCGCCCAAGGGGCAACACAGGAATTTTTATGGACCTAAATAACCGCCTTACCGAAGATGAAACCCTGGAACAGGCCTACGACATCTTTCTTGAGCTGGCCGTCGATAACCTCGACCCGGCGGACGTGATTCTGTTTAATCTGCAGTTTGAGGAGCGCGGTGGTGCAGAGCTGTATGACCCGGCAGAGGACTGGGCTGAACACGTCGATTTCGACCTTAACCCGGACTTTTTCGCTGAAGTGGTGATTGGCCTGGGCGAAGAGGATGGCGAACCGATTACCGATGTCTTTGCCCGCGTACTGCTGTGCCGCGAGAAGGACCACAAGCTGTGCCACATCCTTTGGAAGGAATAAATCCTCGTCATATTTTCCCCTGATCCTGCGTTGGCTGCCTCGGTTCACCCCGGTCACTGACTTCAGTAAGCTCCCGGGGATTCACCTTGTTGCCGCCTTGTCTCAGCGCAAAATATTTAGAGGATTTGGTATGTCATATTTTCCCCCGATCCTGCGTTTGCTGCCTCAGTTCACCCCGGTCACTGACTTCAGTAAGCTCCCGGGGATTCACCTTGTTGCCGCCTTGTCTCAGCGCAAAATATTTAGAGGATTGGGTATGTCATATTTTCCCCCGATCCTGCGTTGGCTTCCTCGGTTCACCCCGGTCACTGACTTCAGTAAGCTCCCGGGGATTCACCTTATTGCCGCCTTGTCTCAGCGCAAAATATTTAGAGGATTGGGTAGGTCATTAAAGCGGGTCCACTTTCAGGCAGGAGACCGCATGGCGGAAACTGCCCTCCAGCAGCGGACGCGTTTTGGCGCATTCCGGCCCGGCAATCGGGCAGCGGGTGCGGAACACGCAGCCTGAAGGCGGATTGATCGGCGACGGCAGTTCACCTTCCAGCAGCTGTATCGTCTTGTTGCGCTCAAGGTCCGGGTCCGGGATCGGCACCGCTGACATTAATGCACGCGTGTAAGGGTGCTGCGGGTTCTGATACACCTCATCGTAAGTTCCCAGCTCCACAGCATGCCCCAGATACATCACCAGCACGCGGTCAGAAATATGCTTCACCACCGCCAGATCGTGGGCGATGAAGATCAGCGATAGCCCCATTTCACGCTGCAGCTGTTGCAGCAGGTTTACCACCTGCGCCTGAATCGACACATCGAGTGCGGACACCGGCTCATCGCAGATAATCAGCTTCGGCTCCAGGATCAGCGCGCGCGCAATGCCTATACGCTGGCACTGGCCGCCGGAGAACTCGTGCGGATAGCGGTTGATCAGGTTGGGCAGTAACCCCACCTTCATCATCATCGCCTTCACGCGCTCTTTCACTTCCTGGCGCGGCATCTTCGGATGATAGGTGCGCAGCGGTTCGGCGATAATCTCGCCGATGTTCATACGCGGGTTCAGTGAGGCCAGCGGATCCTGGAAAATCATCTGAATATCGCTGCGTGCAGCGCGCCATTCGTCTGCGCTCTGCCCCAGCAGGTCGCGCCCCAGCCAGGCAACGCGCCCTTCTGTCGCTTTCACCAGGCCGATAATCGCCCGCGCCAGCGTGGATTTCCCGCAGCCGGACTCACCGACCACGCCGAGGGTTTCCCCCTCATACAGACGCAGGCTGACGCCGTCGACCGCCTTCAGCGTTTTTGGCGGCTGCCAGAACCACTGCCGACCATCTTTGATGTCGAAATGCACTTTGAGATCGGCAATTTCCAGCAGAACTTTCTTCTCAGCAACCGTTGTCATACCAACTCCTCCACGGGCTTAAAGCAGGCGCGCAGTCGGCCTTCGCCGAACGCTTCCAGCGGCGGTGCGCTGGCGCAGATATCCATCGCGTGCGGGCAGCGCGGCTGGAACGGACAGCCCTTTGGCAGACGCGACAGGTTCGGCGGGTTGCCCGGGATCGTCAGCAGCGAGTCGCCCTCGTCGGCATCCAGACGCGGCACGGCATTGAGCAGGCCGATGGAGTACGGATGTGAAGGCCGATAGAAGACATCGCGCGCTTTACCATATTCCATGGTGCGCCCGGCATACATCACCAGCACCTGATCGCAGATCCCGGCCACCACGCCGAGGTCGTGGGTGATCATAATAATCGCGGTATTGAACTCGCGCTTCAGCTCGTTCAGCAGCGTCATAATTTGCGCCTGCACCGTCACGTCGAGCGCGGTGGTCGGCTCATCGGCAATCAGCAGCTTAGGACGGCACAGTAGCGCCATGGCGATCATCACGCGCTGACGCATCCCGCCAGAAAATTCATGGGGGAACATTTTCATGCGCTTACGCGCTTCCGGCATTTTCACCGCGTCGAGCATGCGCACAGACTCTTCAAACGCCTGCGCGCTGTTCATCCCCTTATGCAGCTGCAGCACTTCCATCAGCTGCTCACCGACGCGCATGTACGGGTTCAGCGAGGTCATCGGGTCCTGGAAGATCATCGCGATCTGCTCGGCGCGCAGCTTATTCAGCTTGTTCTCCGGCAGGTTGAGGATCTCGCTGCCGTTAAAGCGGGCCGAGCCGCCAATGCGCCCGTTGCTGGCCAGCAGGCCCATCAGGGCAAACGCGGTCTGCGATTTTCCGGACCCGGATTCGCCGACGATCCCTAAAGTTTCCCCGGCGCTGAGGCTGAAGTTAAGGTCGTTAACCGCCGTGACATCCCCATCCGGGGTGCTAAAGGTCACGCGCAGGTCTTTAACATCCAGCAGACGTTGGCTTTCCCTGGTTTTGGCCATTGCTGGCTGTAATTCAATCGTGCTCATCGGGAACTCCTTAACGATCTTTCGGGTCGAGGGCATCACGCAGGCCATCGCCAATAAAGTTGAAACAGAACAGGGTGACGACCAGGAAGCCGGCCGGGTAAAGCAGCAGCCACGGCGACACTTCCATCGAGTTAGCGCCGTCGCTCAGCAAAGCGCCCCAGCTGCTGAGCGGCTCCTGAGTACCGAGCCCCAGGAAGCTTAAGAAGGACTCGAACAGGATCATGCTGGGCACCAGCAGTGAGGCATACACCACCACCACGCCGAGCACGTTCGGGACGATATGGCGCAGTACGATATTCATCGTCGATACCCCGCCCACTTCTGCCGCTTCAATAAACTCTTTGCGCTTCAGGCTCAGGGTCTGGCCGCGCACGATACGCGCCATATCCAGCCATGACACCATGCCAATGGCGACGAAAATCAGCAGGATATTCTGACCAAACAGCGTCACCAGCAGGATAACGAAGAACATAAACGGGAAGGAGTTGAGGATCTCCAGCAGGCGCATCATCACCGAGTCGGTTTTGCCGCCCAGATAACCCGCCAGCGTGCCGTACAGCGTGCCGAGCACCACAGCAACCAGCGCCGCGGCAATCCCCACCATCAGTGAGATACGTCCGCCAATCGCCACACGCACCAGCAGGTCGCGCCCGGAGGAGTCGGTGCCCATATAGTGACCGGAGGTCAGGTCCGGCGCGGCCGACATCATCGCCCAGTCGGTGTCATCGTAGGTAAACTGCGACAGCATCGGTGCAAAGGTGACAAACAGAGCCACCAGCAGCAGCACAAACAGGCTGGCAACCGCCGCACGGTTATGGATAAAGCGGCGGCGCGCATCCTGCCAAAGGCTGCGCCCTTCCACTTCGAGTTTTTCAGTGAAGTTATCCAGAGCTTCGCTGTTTTTTTTACTTAAAATCATTGCCAGCTCCCGGATTAATAACGAATCTTTGGATCGATAACGGCATACAGCACGTCAACAATCGCGTTAAACAGAATGGTTAACGCCCCAACCAGAATAGTCAGGCTTAACACCAGCGAATAGTCACGGTTCAGCGCGCCATTGACAAATAGCTGACCGATACCCGGCAGACCATAAATCGTCTCGATAACCATTGAACCGGTAATAATGCCGACAAAGGCCGGGCCGAGATAAGAGAGAACCGGCAGCAGCGCGGGCTTCAGCGCGTGGCGCAGTACGATGCGGTGCATCGGCAGCCCTTTCGCGCGCGCGGTGCGGATAAAGTTGGAGTGCAAGACTTCGATCATCGAACCTCGGGTGATGCGCGCAATGCTGGCAATATAGGCCAGGGAGAGCGCCACCATCGGCAGGATCATATATTTCAGCGCCCCGCCGTTCCAGCCGCCGCCCGGCAGCCATTTCAAGGTGATCGAGAACAGCAGCACCAGCAGTGGCGCCACCACAAAGCTCGGAATAACGATGCCGGTCATGGCGACCCCCATCACCGCATAGTCCCATTTGCTGTTCTGCTTGAGGGCGGCGATAACGCCAGCCGTCACGCCAAACACCAGAGCAAACAGAAAGGCCGCAGCGCCCAGCTTGGCGGATACGGGGAATGAACCCGCCACCAGGTCATTGACCGAATAGTCTTTGTATTTAAACGACGGTCCAAAGTCCCCATGCGCCAACTGCTGGAGATAGTTGAGATACTGTTTCCACATCGGATCGTTTAAATGATATTTGGCTTCGATATTAGCCATCACTTCCGGGGTCAACGTACGTTCACCGGTAAACGGGCTGCCGGGTGCCATACGCATCATGAAAAAGGAGATGGTAATCAGAATAAAGAGCGTCGGAATCGCTTCGAGAAAACGACGCAGTATAAATTTTAACATTGCCCGTACCTGCTGGCTTTACACCGCAGGGGCGAACCCCTGCGGTGACATTGCTTTAAAAGAGCAGCATCGCCGCCCGAATTGTTAGTGCTTGATAATGTACAGATCTTTATCGTGGCTGTTATCCAGTGGATCTTTACCGGTATAACCACCAACGTAAGGCTTCACTAAACGCAGGTTTTTGTAGTAGTAGACCGGCACGATGGCGGAATCTTTATCGAGCTGCTTCTCCGCTTCGGCGTAAACTTCCGCGCGTTTCGCTTCATCACTCGCGCTCAGTGCCGTTGACATAATTTTGTCAAATGCCGGGCTCTTATAGTGCGAGGTGTTGTTGCTGCTGTCTGACAGCATGATGTTCAGGAAGCTGGTCGGTTCGTTGTAGTCAGCACACCAGGCCGCACGCGCCACATCGAAGTTACCCTGATGGCGAGTATCGAGGAAGGTTTTCCACTCCTGGTTCTGCAGCTTAACGTTGACACCGAGGTTTTTCTTCCAGATGGAGGCTGCAGCAATCGCCAGTTTTTTATGCAGATCGGAGGTGTTATACAGCAGGTCGAACGTCAGCGGTTTGTCGGCAGTGTAACCGGCTTCCGCCAGCAGTTTTTTCGCCTCTTCGTTACGTTTTTCCTGGGTCCAGCTCATCCACTCTGGCTTATCCAGCTTGATGCCGTCGGTGAATGGCGGTGTGAAGCTGTAGGCGGGATCTTCATCCTGCGCTTTCACTTTGTTGACGATGATATCGCGGTCCAGGCCCAGCTTGAGCGCGGTACGCACGCGCGCATCGTTAAATGGTGCCTTTTGGTTGTTGATCTCATAGTAGTAAGTACAGAGATACGGATCGGCGTGGATCTCTTTCGGGATCTCTTTTTTCAGCTTCTGGTAAAGCTCGATTGGCAGGTAGTTGTAGGTAATATCGCTGCCGCCGCTGCGGTAGCGGTTGGTGTCGGTGACTTCAGACGGGATCGGCAGGAAAGTGACCTGATTCAGGATGGTGTGCGCGTTATCCCAGTACTCAGGGTTACGCTCAACCACGATGCGCTCGTTCACCACCCACTCTTTCAGTTTGAAGGCACCGTTACCAACGAAGTTTGCAGGCTGGGTCCACTTCTCGCCAAATTTCTCTACCGCTGGCTTGTACACCGGCGACATAGATGGATGGATCAGCAGCTTATAGAAATAGGGAACTGCATCGCTCAGCGTCACTTCCAGGGTGTGAGCGTCCAGTGCTTTAACGCCGAGGGTATCAGGCGTTTTTTTACCGGCAATGATGTCATCCACATTCAGCAGATGGCCGTACTGCAGATAGCTGGCGTAAGGGGACGCTGTTTTCGGGTCGGCCAGGCGCTGCCAGCTGTAAACGAAATCCTGCGCGGTCACCGGCTCGCCGTTTGACCACTTGGCGGTGTTACGCAGGTGGAATATCCAGACTTTACCGCCGTCTTTGTTTTCCCATGATTCCGCAACGCCAGGGATGATTTTCCCGTCCGCATCGTTAATCACCAGGCCTTCAAGCACATCACGGTTAACGTTAGATTCCGGGACGCCTTCAATTTTGTGCGGGTCAAGCGACTGCAGCTCAGCACCGTTACCTCTGACCAGCTCCTGCTTATCTGCCAGCTGAACGCCCGCCGGTACATTGGCGGCATAGGCCATATTGCCAGTCAGCGCGGCCATAACGCCTGCGGCGATCAAAGTTTTTTTCGTGATGTTGATCATCTTATTACCTACTCCAGTTTTTATTAATGCCAACGTGTGCCGGGCACCGTGGCTACCCCCGTTTGCGGGAAAACTTCACCGGGTAGAGGAACGATTCCACCCGGCTTGTCTTTTTTTATTTCATCGGTACTGCTTTGCTATCACCCTTTACCGCCCGGCAGAGCCGCACGGTTTAGTGACTGGTTATATAAAAGTATTTAACATCGGTAAGGTCCTGCGGATCTTTACCGGTAAAGCCCCCTACCCACGGCTTCACCAGCCGCGCACTCACCCGGTAGTAGACCGGCACAATGGCAGAATCCTTATCCAGCTGCTGCTCCGCTTGCTGATAGACGGTTGCCCGCTCGGCGTCATCACTCATGTTGAGCGACTGCGCCATCAGTTGGTCAAACGCCGGGCTGCGGTAAAAAGCCGTATTGGTTGAGGAGTCGCTCAGCAACATAGTGAGGAAGGTAGAGGGTTCATTATAGTCGGAACACCAGGTGGCGCGGGCCACGTCATAATTCCCCTGATGACGAGTATCAAGCATGGTTTTCCACTCCTGATTCTGTAACGTCACGTCGGCACCGAGATTCTTTTTCCACATCGATGCGGCCGCAATGGCCTGCTTTTTATTGACGTCAGAGGTGTTATACAGCAGTGAGAAACGCAGCGGTTTTGACGCGCTGTAGCCCGCCTGCGCGAGCAACGCTTTAGCCTGCTGGTTCCGTTCATCCTGCGTCAGGTGGAACCACTGCGGTGCGCTGAACTGCGCGCCGTCAGTAAACGGCGGCGTCAGGCTCCATGCCGGGATCTGCCCCTGGCCCATCACTTTCCCGGTAATGATGTCGCGGTCGAGGGTCAGCTTCACCGCGGTGCGCACGCGCGCATCGTCAAACGGCGGACGGCGGTTATTCAGTTCATAGTAGAAGGTACAGAGATAAGGACTGACTCTGACCTGCGGGCCAAGCTCTTTTTTCAGCTGCTGAAAACGCTCGGGCGGCAAGGCGCTGTTAGTGATATCAATTTCCCCGCTGCGATAGCGGTTAACATCGCTGGTTTCGGAGACGATCGGTAAGAATGTCACCTGCTCAATCACCGTCTTACCGTTGTTCCAGTAGTGCGGATTGCGCTTGAGCACAATTTTTTCATTGATCACCCAGTCGCTCAGGGTATAAGCCCCATTCCCCACGTAGTGCGCAGGCAAAGTCCACTTCTCCCCCCAGCGTTCAATCGCAGCCCGGTTGACCGGTTTCAACGCGGTGTGTGCCGCCATAGCAAGGAAATAAGGGACCGGCTGACTGAGCGTGACCTGGAAGTGACGATCGTCGAGCGCTTTCACCCCGAGATCGCTGGCCGGGCGTTTACCCGCCAGGATCTCATCAACGTTAGCCACGTGAGCGGCCTGCAGATAGCTGGCATAAGGCGATGCGGTTTTAGCGTCCACCAGCCGCTGCCAGCTGTAGACGAAATCGCCGGCCGTGACGGGTTCGCCGTTGCTCCACTTCGCATCTGGCCGCAGGGTAAAGGTCCAGACCTTACCCTGCTCGCTGCTCCAGCTTTGTGCCACGCCGGGCACCAGGTGGCCGTTGTTGTCGGTGCTGACCAATCCTTCCAGCAGATTGAGGATCACATCGGTCTCGGGCACCCCTTCTGTTTTTTGCGGGTCGAGAGATGAAACTTCAGTGCCATTGTTGATCACCAGATTTTGCTGCTTGCTCAGGCTGACCCCGTCCGGAACGTCAGCTGCCACGGCGTTGAGAGTGATAAGGCCCAGCAGTAACCCTGTTCCGCTCGCGATGTGGCGTAATGATGTAAAACATTTCATTCAGCTAAAACCCTGTGTGGTGATACCAACGACTACCGTCAGAACTGCCGGGACGGATGAGGTTAACGTTTTGCACATCTGGTGCCAGTTTTTATCAACTGGCAGAAAAATTATCAGAAGGGGGACATTTGCGCTAAAGCAAAATAACAAAAATGTTAACCAATTCTCTTTTATCATGAGAAAAAGCAGGGGCAAAGTGTTATTTAGCATTGTGAAATAACGGCTAAGCTTATGAAAGAAAATGAATTTAATGACTAAAACCTGACTTTCGAACATAAATAAAGCGATTTCAAAGCAAAAAATAAGCAAATTTTGCCGGAAACACTAAATTCGTCACAAAAATTCCGGGTTTTGCCGGGCGACTAGCATTAAATTTTGATAAATCCGTCTCTCACCGCCAGATTGAAATGTAATAAATCTCACAAACGGTGGTAACTAAGCGATTGAACCGGCAGTTGCAGTAATTACATTAATAATCAGCGACCTCAATTAAGCGCCATGAATAATTGCACCATAATGATGCGGCTGCACGGTAAGTTGACCTGATATAGTGCACCACAAGAATACAGAGATAAAAAAAGCGCAGAATATGCGCTTTAATATGATTATTTCAGAATTAAAACAGGCTAGTTGACCAGCCCCGGGAACAACGCTTTTATCCCGGTCACCACAAACTCTATTCCTAACGCCATCAATAGCAATCCCATAATACGGGTCACCACGTTAATTCCAGTCTGCCCCAACACTCTGACCATTAACGGTGCAGCGCGAAAGCAGAGCCAGCAGCAGAAGGCAAACAGCGCGATCGCCACGCTAAAGCCCAGCAGGTTTTGCCAGCTGTGGTAGCGCGTACTCCAGACAATCGTCGAACTGATCGCCCCCGGTCCCGCCATCAACGGCAGCGCCAGCGGTACGACCCCGATGCTCTCCCGGTTAGCCGTTTCTGACTTCTCCTGTTTATTCTGCTTATCTTCGCCCAGTTTGCCGCTGATCATCGACATCGCAATGGTGACGACCAGAATGCCGCCCGCAATACGAAATGAGTCGATAGAGATCCCGAAAATGTGCAGGATGCCGTCGCCGAGGAATAGCGCCGTCCAGAGGATAATCGCCACGGACAGGTTGGCGGTCAGGTTGGTTTTATTGCGCGCTGCCGGAACCTGATAGCTGGTCATGCTGATAAAAACAGGAATGATCCCCACCGGGTTGACCAGCGCGAACAGGCCAACGAAAAATTTAATATATCCAGAGAGGTCTAAAAGTGCAGGATTCACACCATGCTCCTGTTGGGCTGATTGATGGGCGCTAATGTAATTCAAATCCGTGATAATGACTATCCCCCGCCCCCTGGAATATCACGCCATTGTGCTGCGCCGCAGGCAGTGGATATCGCCATTACGACGCTGAAGATTAGCAGATGAAACTTATTCTTAACTTTCGACGCCAGGTTTGCGATAGTTTGAAGCTGGTCATATTTTAATCACAGGCTGAAAGGTGTCAGCCACCAGTAAACATGATCCAAATCATTATTTGCCCCCAGTACAAGCGCTATGCTCAGTGTTACCAAAAGGAGTTAGTAACTTACCGAAAGTGACCCACAGCGCGTGCAGAGCGCAGACTCTTTCAGTAAACCCGGAAGAACCTGTTTAGCAGGTTGGCCCGCCCTAACACGGCCCGGTAACCAGCCATGACTATACTTGCTAGTTCTCACTTGTTTACTAATAGAGTTTAACTTTCCAGGAGAGCATTATGGCCGTTACTAATGTCGCTGAACTTAACGCACTTGTTGAACGTGTTAAAACAGCCCAGCGTGAATACGCCAACTTTACTCAAGAACAAGTAGACAAAATCTTCCGGGCTGCGGCATTAGCAGCTGCTGATGCCCGTATCCCACTGGCTAAAATGGCCGTTGCCGAATCTGGCATGGGTATCGTCGAAGATAAAGTGATCAAAAACCACTTTGCTTCTGAATACATCTACAACGCCTACAAAGACGAAAAAACCTGCGGTATTCTTGAAACCGATGACACTTTCGGCACCATCACTATCGCGGAACCCACCGGCATCATCTGCGGGATTGTCCCGACAACCAACCCAACATCTACCGCTATCTTTAAAGCGCTGATCAGCCTGAAAACCCGTAACGGGATTATCTTCTCGCCGCATCCTCGTGCGAAAGATGCCACCAACAAAGCGGCCGATATCGTACTGCAGGCCGCCATTGCGGCCGGGGCACCCAAAGACATTATCGGCTGGATCGATGTGCCCTCCGTTGAGCTGTCTAACCAGCTGATGCACCACCCTGATATTAACCTTATCCTCGCCACGGGCGGCCCGGGTATGGTGAAAGCCGCCTATAGCTCCGGCAAACCGGCTATCGGCGTGGGCGCAGGTAATACTCCGGTAGTGATTGACGAAACGGCGGACATCAAACGTGCCGTGGCTTCTATCCTGATGTCGAAAACCTTCGATAACGGCGTAATCTGTGCTTCTGAGCAGTCAGTTATTGTGGTCGACAGCGCGTATGAGGCGGTGCGCGAGCGCTTTGCCAGCCACGGTGGCTACATGCTGCAGGGCAGCGAGCTGAAAGCGGTTCAGGATATCATTCTGAAGAATGGCGCGCTGAATGCCGCTATCGTCGGTCAGCCTGCGGTGAAAATTGCTGAAATGGCCGGCCTCAGCGTCCCGGGCAACACTAAAATCCTGATTGGTGAAGTGAAACTGGTCGATGAGTCGGAACCTTTTGCTCATGAAAAACTGTCACCGACTCTGGCGATGTATCGCGCCAAAGATTTTGCTGATGCGGTAAGTAAAGCTGAGAAGCTGGTGGCGATGGGCGGTATCGGTCATACCTCTTGCCTGTACACTGACCAGGATAATCAGCGTGAACGCGTTAACTTCTTCGGCGACAAAATGAAGACAGCGCGCATCCTGATCAACACTCCGGCCTCTCAGGGGGGTATCGGCGACCTGTACAACTTTAAACTCGCACCGTCACTGACGCTGGGCTGCGGCTCGTGGGGTGGCAACTCGATTTCTGAAAACGTCGGACCAAAACATCTGATTAACAAGAAAACCGTGGCCAAGCGAGCTGAGAATATGTTGTGGCATAAACTTCCTAAGTCTATCTACTTCCGCCGTGGTTCACTGCCCATTGCCCTTGATGAAGTGGCCACCGACGGAGCCAAACGCGCCTTTATCGTCACCGACCGCTTCCTGTTTAACAACGGCTACGCTGACCAGATCATCAACGTGCTGAAAGCGCGCGGGGTGGAAACTGAAGTCTTCTTCGAAGTGGAAGCTGACCCAACGCTGAGCATCGTGCGTAAAGGTGCTGAACAGATGCACTCCTTCAAGCCGGACGTGATTATCGCCCTGGGCGGGGGTTCGCCGATGGATGCGGCGAAAATTATGTGGGTGATGTACGAACATCCGGAAACGCATTTCGAAGAGCTGGCACTGCGCTTCATGGATATCCGTAAACGCATCTATAAGTTCCCGAAAATGGGCGTGAAGGCGAAAATGATTGCCGTCACCACCACTTCAGGTACAGGTTCAGAAGTTACGCCATTTGCGGTCGTGACCGACGACGCCACCGGTCAGAAATATCCACTGGCTGATTATGCCCTCACCCCGGATATGGCGATTGTGGATGCCAACCTGGTGATGGATATGCCGAAGTCACTGTGCGCCTTTGGTGGTCTGGATGCCGTAACCCACGCGCTGGAAGCGTACGTCTCGGTGCTGGCTAACGAATACTCCGACGGTCAGGCCCTGCAGGCGCTGAAACTGCTGCAGGAAAACCTGCCGGCCAGCTACCGTGAAGGGGCGAAAAACCCGGTGGCGCGTGAGCGTGTACACAATGCCGCGACTATCGCCGGTATCGCGTTTGCTAACGCCTTCCTTGGGGTCTGTCACTCGATGGCGCATAAGCTGGGTTCAGAGTTCCACATTCCACACGGTCTGGCGAACTCGCTGCTTATCTGTAACGTGATTCGCTACAACGCCAACGATAACCCAACCAAGCAAACGGCCTTCAGCCAGTATGACCGTCCGCAGGCGCGCCGCCGCTACGCTGAAATCGCCGATCACCTGCGCCTCAGTGCACCGGGCGACCGCACCGCACAGAAAATTGAGAAGCTGCTGAGCTGGCTGGACGGGATGAAAGCGGAGCTGGGTATTCCTAAGTCCATCCGCGAAGCAGGCGTGCAGGAAGCGGACTTCCTCGCGAAGGTCGATAAGCTGGCTGATGATGCTTTCGATGACCAGTGTACCGGCGCTAACCCACGCTACCCGCTGATTGCTGAACTGAAACAGATCATGCTGGATAGCTTCTACGGCCGCGATTATGTTGAACCTTTCGCTAACATTGCCGAAGCCGTGGCCGCTGCGCCCGTCGAAGCCAGGAAAGTTGAAAAGAAAGTGAAACGTTAAGCCCGAGCGTAAGAATAAAAACCCGCCAGCTGGCGGGTTTTTATCAGGAAATATTAAGAAACGCTTATAGAGTTGTGAAATATCGACGGCACATTTCTTTGCGTTAACCGCCGCGGCAGTTCAATATTACTCCGGCCCCTTGCTGCCATAAATGGCGTGCAGTGAACCACTCTCCAGCGCTTCGTAGTAATGCTTACGGCAGACGGATACATAGCGCTCATTACCGCCAATTTGCACCTGCTCCCCTTCTTTAAAGGGCTTACCGTCCTGATCGAGCCTTAATACCATGCTGGCTTTTCTGCCGCAGTGGCAGATGGTTTTTAATTCAACCAGTTTATCTGACCAGGCTAAAAGGTATTGGCTACCGATAAATAACTCGCCGCGAAAATCTGTACGTAAGCCATAACAAAGTACAGGTATATCTAAAACATCCACCACTTCGGATAATGTTTTAACCTGTTCACGCGTCAGAAACTGGCTTTCATCCACCAGCACGCAGTGAACGGTTTCCCGCTGGTGCTCAGCACTTATCTCAGCAAACAACGACGTGTCTTTATTATACAATTTTGCTGGGGAAGAGAGGCCGATACGCGAACTCACTTTACCGGCGCCGAAGCGATTATCGATCTCTGCGGTATACACCAGAGTACGCATGCCGCGCTCACGATAATTATAAGAAGATTGCAACAAAGCCGTCGATTTTCCAGCATTCATCGCGGAATAATAGAAATATAGCTGAGCCATCAGCCCCTACTCCGAATCACCAAGATGGCGGCAGTGTACCATAAACCGCCGCAGCGAGAGCCTTCACGCCTGCAATAACCCGAAGAAATAGTGGCTGAACAGGTGGCTTCAGCACAACTTAACAGGATTTTTCAATTTTCTGATGATATGGAATTCACTGTTTCCATACCATCACCCTTCTTTTCACAGCAGGATATTTAGCCAGCGAATCATATTTTATCGCCTTTTATCATGTCAGAGATTCCTGACTATTAGCACTTCTACTTTTCTTACAAAATTAACTATTGCAGTTCTTATAGCCCGACACTATTATTATCGAGCATTAGTAACCCATCAATATAATTTAGAGAATTGGACAATGAGCGAAGCACTTAAAATCCTGAACAATATCCGCACGCTGCGTGCTCAGGCGAGAGAATGTAGCCTGGAAACGCTGGAAGAAATGCTGGAAAAACTGGAAGTAGTGGTTAATGAACGCCGCGAAGAAGAGAGCCAGGCACAGGCTGAAGTTGAAGAACGCAGCCGTAAACTGCAGCAGTATCGCGATATGCTGATTGCAGACGGTATCGACCCGAATGAATTACTGTCTACTCTGGCTGCGGCTAAAGCCCCTGGTAAAGCTAAGCGTGCAGCGCGCCCGGCAAAATATTCTTATGTCGATGAGAATGGCGAAAGCAAAACCTGGACCGGCCAGGGTCGTACACCTGCCGTAATCAAAAAAGCCATTGAAGAGCAAGGCAAGAAGCTGGAAGACTTTCTGCTGTAATTTCGCTCAAACTCCGGTTCTTTAGACCTAAATTTAATGGGGCGTTTCGTCCCATTTTGTTACAGCCACCAGGCAAAGAAAAAAAGGAAGCCATCACGGCTTCCTTTTTCTTTGGGCTGGTGGGCTTATACGCGGTAGAAATCTTTATACCACGCCACAAAGCGCGCCACGCCGTCTTCGACTGACGTCTGCGGCTTGAAGCCGATCACCTTATATAATGCGCTGGTATCGGCGCTGGTTTCCATCACGTCACCCGGCTGCATAGGCAGCATATTTTTCTGCGCGGTCTGCCCCAGCGCACTCTCCAGCGCTTCGATATACGACATCAGCGTAACGGGCTGGCTGTTGCCGATATTGTATACGCGGTAAGGCGCAGAGCTGGTTGCCGGGCTGCCGCTTTCAACCGTCCAGCTAATATCCGCCTGTGGGATAACATCCTGTAAACGCAGAATAGCTTCGGCAATATCGTCAATATAGGTGAAATCACGACGCATCTGGCCGTGGTTATAGACGTCGATTTTTTCACCGGCAATCATCGCGCGGGTAAATTTAAACAGCGCCATATCCGGACGCCCCCACGGACCATAAACGGTGAAGAAGCGCAGGCCAGTGGTAGGAATACCATATAAATGTGAATAGGTATGGGACATCAGCTCATTGGCTTTTTTGGTCGCGGCATACAGCGATACCGGGTGGTCAACCGAGTCGTCGGTTGAGAACGGCATCTTGCGATTCAATCCATACACCGAGCTGGATGATGCATATAACAGATGCTCAACCTGGTTATGGCGGCACCCTTCCAGAATATTGAGATGGCCAATTAAATTGGCGTCGGCATAAGCCAGTGGGTTCTCTAATGAATAACGTACGCCCGCCTGCGCGGCGAGGTGAATGACACGCTGGAAGCGCTGAGCGCGGAACAGTTCGGCAATGCCTTCACGATCGGCGAGATCGCCTTTCACAAAGGTGAATTCGGGATGGTTTTTAATCAGGTCAAGACGGGCTGTCTTAAGATTAACATCGTAATAGTCATTCAGGTTGTCGAGACCGACAACCTGGTGACCGGCAGCCAACAGACGTTGGGTGACATGAAAGCCAATAAAGCCTGCTGCGCCGGTAACCAGATATTTCATACTACCCTCATTTATTATGCAGTTTGAAGAGATGCTCCGCGGCCGATTGCATAATAAACAAAACCGCGCTTGCTGATTCTTTCTGGATCATACAGGTTACGACCATCAAAAATCACGGGTTCTTTTAGAGCATTTTTAATCACGTCAAAATCAGGTGCGCGGAAGTTCTGCCATTCGGTACAGATCACCAGGCCATCTGCGCCCTGCAGGGCAGCTTCTTTGGTTCCCATCAGCTTGAGATCGCTGCGGTGACCGTAGATACGCTGCGCTTCGTCCATCGCTTCCGGGTCGAAAGCCTGCACGGTTGCGCCCGCCTGCCACAGTGACTCCATCAGCACGCGGCTGGAAGCTTCACGCATGTCGTCGGTGTTTGGCTTAAATGACAGCCCCCACAGCGCAAAGGTTTTGCCCTGCAAATTCTCACCGAAATGACGCTTGATAAACGTCGGCAGTTTGGTCTTCTGCGAATCGTTAACGTCTTCAACCGCCTGCAGCAAACGTGGCTTGTAGCCGATCTGCTCTGCGGTGCGGATGAGCGCCTGAACATCTTTCGGGAAGCAGGAGCCGCCGTAGCCACAGCCAGGATAAATGAATGAGTAGCCGATGCGTGAATCGGAGCCAATGCCCTGACGCACTTTTTCGACATCTGCACCCAGGCGTTCAGCCAGGTTAGAGATTTCATTCATAAAGCTGATTTTGGTCGCCAGCATGCAGTTGGCCGCATACTTGGTTAATTCAGCACTACGAATATCCATCAGGATCATGCGATCGTGATTGCGGTTAAACGGCTCATACAGCTCGCGCAGCAGTTCAACCACTTCGTCGTTATCCGTACCGATAACAATACGCTCAGGACGCATACAGTCGCTGACTGCTGCCCCTTCTTTCAGGAACTCAGGGTTGGAGACCACGTCAAAGGTCAGCTCTACGCCTCGCCCTTTCAACGTCTCTTCCATTACCTGACGCACGCGGTCAGCCGTACCCACTGGCACAGTTGACTTGTCGAGCACCACTTTATGCTCTTGCATATGCTGAGCAATGGTACGCGCCACGGCGGTAACATATTTCAGGTCTGCTGAACCGTCTTCATCAGGCGGCGTACCCACCGCGATAAACTGCATAACCCCGTGGTTAACGCCAGCTGCTGCGTCAGTGGAGAACTTCAGGCGTCCGGCCTCATAGTTCTGCATAACCAGCGGCGTCAAGCCCGGTTCAAAAATAGGAATGATCCCTTTCTTCAGATTCTCGACTTTATTTTCGTCGACATCGATGCAAAGAACGTCATGTCCGACTTCGGCCAAAACCGCAGCCTGAACCAGACCAACATAGCCGATACCAAATACGGTGACTTTCATTGAATTGTCCCGGTTAGAAATTAAACTTACTTTTTATTGCCTACGGTGCTTTCCAGCCACGCTTTGAAATCGCTGCCCAGCGTGTTGTGACGCACACCGTACTCAACGAAGGCCTGCATATAGCCCAGCTTGTTGCCGCAGTCATGGCTCACACCTTTCAGGTGATAAGCTTCTACGGTCTCTTTTTCCATCAGCATGGCGATGGAGTCAGTCAGCTGGATCTCATCACCGGCGCCCGGAGGGGTTTTCGCCAGCAGTGGCCAGATGTCCGCAGAGAGAATGTAGCGACCAACAACCGCAAGGTTAGACGGCGCTTTGTCCGCTTTTGGCTTCTCAACCACACCCACCATTGGTGCGCTGTCGCCAGGCTTCAGCTCTGCACCCTGGCAGTCAACCACGCCGTAAGCGGTCACGTCAGCGACTGGCTCAACCATGATCTGGCTGTGACCGGTTTCGTCGAAGCGCTTCATCATTTCAGCCAGGTTATCTTTCGACAGGTCTGACTCATATTCGTCGAGAATAACGTCCGGCAGGATCACCGCAACGGGCTCATTGCCAATCACTGGCCATGCGCACATAACCGCGTGACCCAGGCCTTTCGCCAGACCCTGACGAACCTGCATGATGGTGACGTGCGGTGGGCAGATAGACTGAATCTCTTCCAGCAGCTGGCGCTTAACGCGTTTTTCCAGCATCGCTTCCAGCTCGAAACTGGTATCGAAGTGGTTTTCAATCGAGTTTTTAGAAGAGTGCGTAACCAGCACAATCTCGTTGATCCCAGCAGCGATACACTCGTTAACGACATACTGAATTAACGGCTTATCAACCAGCGGCAGCATTTCTTTTGGAATAGCTTTGGTGGCTGGCAGCATACGCGTTCCCAAACCAGCAACAGGGATAACCGCTTTTTTTACTTTGGACTTATAGGCAGACATCTAAGTACCTCTCTTTAGGCCGTTCAAGTTATTACTTGATATGTCGAGTTAAAAACGAGTTGAGTATACCAGTTGAACCCACGCGGATTTATCCTGGATAAACCTTTTCAGTGCAAATTAAGACTATTACCCAAGTGTAAAGCTTATCTCTGGCCCTGTCTTCCAGGGCCAGATGAAAATAGTGAAGCAGCGGTTAATCCGTAGACAACATCAGGCGCAGTCGGCCTCCGGCGCCCCAAACCTGACACTGCCAGGCATCACACCGCTGGCTGATTTGATTAAGATGTGTGCTGCCCATGGTGCCAAGAGGGACACCATTGCTCAGCTGGATCTGGTGGGTATGAATGTTGAGAGTGGCGTTTAAACCAGCAGAAACGAGGATCAGATTCTTTAAACCCTGATGGTAGTAGCCCACCAGCAGTGGAAATTGACCTTTCAGGTTGGCCTGGCGCAGCAGTAAATTGACCTGCTTTAACAGGCCGCCCAGCTCGGGCAGGCGCTGCCCCTGACCGGAAAGCTGCTCCTGCAGCAGTCCATTGAACAGAGCGCGTAGCAGTAGTGCGGCCAGCACGCCGTTATCACCGGCACGGGTGACATCGAGACAATAGAAAGCAAGATCGCGTTCCGATAATGCCGCCACGTCAAGCACCAGTCCAGGCTGCTCTGCCATCGTCAGCTGGCGATAGTTGATGCGACAGTTAGCGATTGTCTGCTGCACCGGCGGTTGCAGCTGTTTAAGAAGCTTGGCGGCAGCCTGCGGGTCACTGACCAGCGCGTCCCAGTCCTGAAACAGCTGTTCGTCCTCTTCCACTTTAGACGTAAACATTGAGGGATAGAGGCACTCGAACACCGCTTCACGCAGGCGAGCAAGATCTTTAACCGGCTTGAGCAGCACATCCTGCACGCCCAGACGCAGCACGTGGGCGATATCCGACATATTTTCCGTGGCAGAGATAACCAGGATGGGCAATGTGTTTCCCTTGCTGCGCAGATGCTCCACCAGTTTGATACCGTCCATGCGTGGCATGGCAAGGTCGCATATCATCAAATCCGGCAGAGTACGGCTCAGGGATTCAAGTGCGTGTATGCCGTCATCAGCCAAAGTGACCACCGCACCGAGCGCAGAGAGAAAATTATCCAGCAGGGAACGGAAAACGACTTCGTCCTCAACGATGAGAATATGTTTTCCACTTAATGGTTTTTCCATTGCTTCCCCCTGCATAACAGATACCTCAATAGTGGTCTATAAACGCTCTTTGCGCCTCTCAGAATTGGCTGAAGTCGTCGCTTTTTGACCACGCTATTGTTGCCTGTCGCGAACCAGAGGTAACAATTCATCCATTTTTTTCTCAACGGACAGTCTCCCCGCTTCAATGGCCTCTTCAGCCCGGTGGAAGTCCAGGGTAGAAATTTGTGGGCAGAAGGGTTGTAACAACACATCTGGTGGGTCACCCGCCATACGATTGCGCTTCAACCGATTTTCCAGCACCTGGATAGAGGTAGACATAATCTCCATGGCGCCGGGTGTGTGATTAACTCTACGTAGCTTAAGGTTGCTAATGCGCTGACGCAGGCGGCCGCTCCAGCTGTCAGGCTGCGGTTGAGGATGCTCATCGCCGGATTCTGGCGTCACTGACAGCAAATCCTGCTGCATCAGGTGCGCATCGTGCTGCAAATCCACGGCAATCACAATATCAGCGCCCAGCGCACGCGTCAGGGAAATAGGCACCGGGTTGACCACCGCGCCATCCACCAGCCAGTAACCGTTCCAGCTCACAGGTGCCAGTAAACCGGGCATGCTGCAGGATGCGCGCACGGCCTGATGCAGGTCGCCTTCCGTCAGCCATAGCTCACGGCCGGTACTAAGGTTAGTCGCCACAGCACCGAAAGGTAAACCGCATTGTTCGATATTATTTTTGCCGATCAGCTCACGCACGTGGCTGAACACGCGCTCACCGCGCAGCAGCCCACCACGTTGCCATGAAAAATCCATCAGGCGTATCACCTGCCAGTAGCTGAATGAGCGCACCCAGCGCTCCATCAGCGTCAGTCGCTGCGTGGCATATGCGGCCCCGACCAGGGCACCCACGGAGCATCCGGCCACGACGTCGATACGGATGCCAGCGCGTTCAAGAGCGTTTATCACCCCGATATGTGCCCATCCCTTTGCGGCACCCGACCCCAGCGCTAGCCCGATTTTAACCTGTCTCATTCCACCCTCTGGCATGAAATTCACTAACAAAATGGCATCACCGATGCTGCCCGGTTATCATGATGCCTAAAATTTTAACCCTGTTATTAGCTAATCGGAGTTTACGTGTCTGAACTTTGTCCGTGCGGTAGCGGATCGCAGTATAGCCTATGTTGCCAGCCGTTTCTAAGCGGTGCGGCGCAACCTTCTCATCCTGAAGCATTAATGCGCTCGCGCTACTGTGCTTATGTCAAACAGGATGTGGGTTACCTGGTTGCAACCTGGCACCCGTCATGTCAAGCCTCTGCTTTTGCAGCCAGTATAGAAGAGAGTTTTGCCCACACCGAATGGCTCGGGTTGAAGGTATTAAGCAGCGAAGTTATCGCGGATGGCCAACAGGGTTATGTGACTTTTTTTGCCAGGTTCTCTGAAAATCAGCGCGAACGCTCTATTCATGAACGTTCACGCTTTCTTCGCGAGGAGCAACGCTGGTACTATATCGACGGAACCTTCCCGCCAATCGGGCGCAACGATCGGTGCCCATGTGGCTCCGGCAAGAAATACAAGAAATGCTGCGGTCACTCTTGACCCCTGATTTCCCAATTGTATCGACAGGATTACCATCGCAATGCAAGCGCAAACACTGCAACGAAAAGTTTTACGGACCATCTGCCCGGATGCAAAAGGGCTGATCGCCAAAATCACCAATATTTGCTACAAGCACGAACTGAACATTGTACAGAATAATGAGTTTGTTGATCACCGCACCGGGCGCTTCTTCATGCGCACCGAGCTGGAAGGCATTTTCAACGACACCACGCTGCTGGCCGACCTTGACAGCGCGCTGCCGGCCGGTTCAGTGCGCGAGCTGCAGCCAGCGGGCCGCCGCCGTATTGTTATTCTGGTGACCAAAGAGGCGCACTGCCTTGGCGATCTGCTGATGAAAAGCGCGTACGGTGGTCTGGATGTTGAAATTGCGGCGGTGATCGGTAATCACGAAACGCTGCGTACGCTGGTTGAGCGTTTCGATGTGCCGTTTGTTCTGGTCAGTCACGAAGGCTTAACCCGGGAAGAGCACGACAATAATATGGCGGCGGAAATTGACCGCTATCAGCCAGACTATGTGGTACTGGCAAAATACATGCGCGTGCTGACCCCGGCCTTTGTGCAGCGTTATCCGAACCAGATCATCAATATTCACCACTCCTTCCTGCCTGCCTTTATTGGTGCTCGTCCCTACCACCAGGCGTATGAACGCGGCGTGAAGATCATCGGTGCGACAGCGCACTACGTGAATGACAATCTGGATGAAGGCCCAATCATCATGCAGGATGTTATTCACGTCGATCATACCTATACCGCAGAAGATATGATGCGTGCCGGGCGTGACGTAGAGAAGAATGCGCTGAGCCGCGCACTTTACCAGGTGCTGGCGCAGCGGGTATTTGTTTACGGCAACCGCACCATCATCCTGTAAGCCGGATGCTGCTGTTTTGTATGACAAAACAGCAGCGCGGGCAAAAAAACGGCAATCGCAACGCTTTCTCTTAAACGGGGCTTTACAGCGTCAGTTCATCTGATATGATGCGCCCCGCTTAACAAGCACAGCAGTAAGGCCAGTGGTGGGGTTCCCGAGCGGCCAAAGGGAGCAGACTGTAAATCTGCCGTCATCGACTTCGAAGGTTCGAATCCTTCCCCCACCACCATTTCCTGTTTCACGATATGAAATGCCTGTCACACCGCGTTCATATCACTACGCTGAGTTTGTTAACACGCTTCCCCTGGTGGGGTTCCCGAGCGGCCAAAGGGAGCAGACTGTAAATCTGCCGTCATCGACTTCGAAGGTTCGAATCCTTCCCCCACCACCATCTTCAAGTCCCCGGATATTTCAAACTTGCACGACTCATTCATTTTCCCGATGGGAAGGATGAGAAGCTGAATCATCTATCGCAGCAATATTTCTTTCTCGCCCCGACTTCTGCTACCATTCCGCCATCTTTTCCGACGCTAAATGGCCTGCGCTATGAAATTTGTTTCTTTTAATATCAATGGGCTGCGTGCTCGCCCTCATCAACTTGCCGCTATTGTCGAACAGCATCAGCCAGATGTGATTGGCCTGCAGGAAACCAAAGTTCATGATGACATGTTCCCGCTCGAAGACGTGGCGAAACTCGGCTATAACGTGTTTTATCACGGTCAGAAAGGGCATTACGGCGTGGCACTGCTGACTAAAGAGCCGCCGATCGCCGTGCGTCGCGGTTTCGAGGGTGATGACGAAGACGCCCAGCGCCGTATCATTATGGCGGACATTCAAACGCCAGCCGGTCCGCTCACCGTGATTAACGGCTATTTTCCACAAGGGGAAAGCCGCGACCATCCGACCAAATTCCCGGCGAAAGAGAAGTTCTATCGCGACCTGCAAAGCTACCTTGAGCAGCAGCAGAAAGTGGAAAATCAGGTACTGATTATGGGCGACATGAATATCAGCAGCACCGACCTGGATATCGGCATTGGCGAGGATAACCGCAAGCGCTGGCTGCGCACCGGTAAGTGCTCATTCCTGCCGGAAGAGCGCGAATGGATGGACCGCCTGATGAACTGGGGCCTGGTCGATACCTGGCGCGCGCAGAACAGCGAAGTTAACGACCGCTTCTCATGGTTCGACTACCGCTCAAAAGGCTTTGACGATAACCGCGGCCTGCGCATTGACCTGGTGCTGGCCAGCAAGCCGCTGGCGGAACGCTGCATAGCAACCGGGATTGATTACGATATTCGCGCGATGGAAAAGCCCTCCGATCATGCACCGATCTGGGCCCAGTTTAGCTACTGATTGTTATAATCCCCAATCGATTTCGCGCTGCAGGAAGGCGGCAACTGAATAAATCCCCGGGAGCTTACCTGAGTCAGTGACCGGGGGAATAGAGGCAGCCAACACACCTGCAGCGTGAAAGAGGAAGGGGATTTATTTGACGATGCGCCAGATAAGATTATTAGTGCCCAGCGACTGCGGGTCGCGCGCGCACTGCAACAGTACCCCTTCACTCTTCAGCACCGCCCCTTCCGTGTAGTTGCGGTTTTCATAGATGCAGCAGCGGTTACAGGGCTGGCTGTTGTTTTGCCCCTGCGTCCAGACTTCTGGCGGCATATCGACTACCACGTCCGCATTAGCGCCGCCGTTACCGTTATTGCCGCCGCTGTTGCCATGCCCTTGCCCGCTGCTGATATAGCGCTCGGCCATTGCCGATGAGCTAACGGCCAGCAGCAGTGCCAGTGCCAGATGCATTTTCATTACTCGCTTTCCTTTTCCTTCGCCGCTTTACGTCGCGGTTTTTTCTTGGCGACCGTTGCCGGAGCCGTAACGCCGCGAAACGCATGTGCGGCGGGCTGCTGACGGGCCTGAGAGATCAAACTGTGCAGCGTTTCCACCAGAGGGTGCATAAAGTCCTGGTAGCGACACTGCTTCTCACTGATTTTAGTCAACGTTGACTCCCATTGCGCGGTCATATCTGGCCGCGCGGCCATCTCCGGCAGTGAATGGATCAGCGCACGTCCGGCCGGGCTGGAGTGAATATAGCGCCCCTTCTTAAACAGGAAGGTGCGTCTGAACAGCAGCTCGATAATCCCGGCGCGCGTTGCCTCCGTACCTAAACCATCGGTCGCGCGCAGCACTTTCTTTAAATCTTTATCCTGTACGAAGCGGGCAATACCGGTCATCGCCGATAATAGCGTAGCGTCGGTGAACGGGCGCGGCGGCTGGGTCTGCTTCTCGACCACTTCGCCACGCTCGCACAGCAGCTCATCACCCCTGGCCACCACCGGCAGCGGCGTACCGTCATTCTCCTCATCCCGCTCCTTGCTGCCGAGTAAGGCACGCCAGCCAGCCTCAGCCAGGAAACGCGCTTTGGCGATAAACTTGCCTCCGGCGATATCCAGCTCGATCACGCATTTGCGGTACACCGCATCCGGGCAGAACTGCATCAGGTATTGGGTGGCAATCAAACGGTAGATTTGCTGCTCATTATCCGACAGGTTGACCTTGCTGCTGCGCGCAGTCGGGATAATCGCATGGTGCGCGTCGACTTTTTTGTCGTCCCAGCAGCGATTTTTTTGATCGCTATTGAAATCAGCGGGAGGCGTCAGGTCCGGCTGATGAACATTGATTGCATTCAAAACCGCATGACGTCCGGCGAAATGCTCGTCAGGGAGATAGCGGCTGTCGGAACGTGGATAGGTAATCAGCTTGTGGGTCTCATACAGGCGCTGGCAGGTATCCAGCACCGCCTGCGCGCTGAGGCCAAAGCGCTTGCCGGCCTCAATCTGCAGCGCCGAAAGCGAGAACGGCAGCGGCGCAGTGTCATTTTCACGCTTGTCGTTATAGCTGGTCACCAGCGCGGGCTGGCCGTCGATACGCGCCACCACATGCTCGGCCAGCGGGCGATGCAGCAGGCGGCCCTCCTCATCCTGATAAGGCTCGCAGGAGTCACTCGGCTGCCACAGCGCCACGAAGCGTTCATCCTGCGGGGTGACGATATGCGCTTTGACCTCGAAGAAGTCTTTGGCGACAAAGTTCTCAATCTCTTCATCACGCCGTACCACCAGCCCCAGCACCGGGGTCTGAACGCGCCCAACGGAGAGCACACCGTCATAGCCCGCGTTGCGCCCCAGTAAGGTGTAGGCGCGGGTCATGTTGATACCGTAAAGCCAGTCTGCACGCGAGCGCGCCAGCGCGGAGACGCACAGGGGAATAAACTCGCGGTTTTCACGCAGGCGGCCAATGGCGCGTTCAACCGCCTGCGGGTTGAGATCGTTAATCAGGCAGCGCTGCACTTTCGCCCGCTTTTCTGCCGGCAGGGTCAGGTAGTCGAGCACCTCATCCACCAGCAGTTGTCCTTCACGATCCGGGTCACCGGCATGGACCACTTCACTGGCCTGCTCCAGCAGACCTTTAATCACGTTGAGCTGCTTTGCCACCGACGGACGCGGCTGCAGCTGCCACTTTTCCGGCACAATCGGTAAATCGGCCAGCGACCAGCGGGCAAAGCGGCTGTTGTAGCTGTCAGGCTGCGCCTGTTCCAGCAGGTGGCCTACGCACCAGGTCACCATTTGATCCTGCCCACAGGCGATAAAGCCGTCGCCACGACGGTGCGGCTTAGGCAGAACGTCCGCTATCGCGCGGGCAAGGCTGGGTTTTTCGGCAATAAACAAACGCATGCTGGGGTGAGTTCCTGCTCAGGGTTTGACTTCAATAACGGCCCTTCCGGCCTGAGCCGTCAGGAGTTCACCAATCGGGGTGAGTGTAATTTGCTGCGTGGCGGCAATCGCCTGCACCGCAGCCTCTGCTTCCGGCAGTACTGCCAGCAGCAGCCCGCCCGATGTCTGCGGGTCGCAGAGAAGCTGGCGCTGCGCGGGCGTCATGGCGCCGATAAGCTGCCCGTAGCTGGCGAAATTTCTTTCGGTACCGCCCGGCACGCAGCCTGCGGCGATATATTCATCCACTCCCGGCAAACGCGGGATGGCACTGTACCACAGGTCGGCATGCAGGCCGGCACCCTGGCACATCTCGCTGAGGTGCCCCAGCAGCCCAAAGCCGGTGACATCGGTCATCGCGCTGACGCCCGCTTCACCGGCAAACTCGGCCCCAATCTGATTGAGCTGGCACATGGTGGCCGTCGCCAGCCCCTGATGCTCCGGCTTGAGCTGAGATCTCTTTTCGGCAGTAGTGAGAACGCCAATGCCCAGTGGCTTGGTGAGGAAAAGGCGGCATCCTGCCCGTGCTTCACTGTTGCGCTTCACCTGATCGGTGGCCACGACGCCGGTGACCGCCAGGCCGAAGATCGGCTCCGGGGCATCGATAGAGTGCCCGCCCGCCAGGGTAATCCCCGCCTGCTCGCAGACGCTGCGCCCGCCTTCGATCACTTTACGGGCAACCTCCGGCGGCAGCTGGTCAACCGGCCAGCCGAAGATGGCGATCGCCATAATCGGTCTGCCCCCCATCGCCCAGATATCGCTAATGGCGTTGGTCGCGGCGATGCGCCCAAAGTCAAAAGGGTCATCCACGATCGGCATAAAGAAGTCGGTGGTGCTGACCACCGCGGTGCCATTGCCGAGATCGTATACGGCCGCGTCGTCACGGGTTTCGTTACCCACCAGCAGATGCGGGTCCTTACGTAACGGGTGGTCGCTGTGCAGAATGGTATCCAGCACCGCAGGCGAGATTTTACAACCGCAGCCTGCGCCGTGGCTGTACTGAGTCAGACGGACATTATCTAAGTTCATGAAGATCTGTTCCCTGTTAGCTTCACCGGAAGTCATGGTAGCGTTTTCGCCAGAGAGTGATAAGACTAACCGACGATTATGCCCGTTGTTTGCTCATTATCCCGGCGAATTGCAGGGCCGCTCACAACCCTGCCTGCTAACAGCGAAAATGTCATTCAGAAATAACTGACAAACGGGGCGCTGTCGGGCGCTAACACGGTGGTGGATGATTTCAGCTGCGGGGTTCCCAGGTAGAGGAAACCGACGATGGCGTCCTGAGGGCGACAGTTAAACGCGCTGCGCACCGCTTCATCTTCGGTCCACGCCCCGCTGCGCCAGATACCGTTAAAGCCCTGTGCGGCAGCGGCCATCTGCATCGCCATCACGGCACACCCTGCCGACACCACCTGCTCCCAGCGCGGCACTTTCGGGTGCTCTTCACAACGCGCGACCACCGTAATAATCATCGGCGCACGGTAGGGTGCATTTTTTGCCTTATCGATAGCTTTCTCTTCCAGCTGCGCATCTCGCGATACCTTCTCCAGCAGCGCGCTCAGGCGATCGCGCCCTTCATTCTCGACAATAGTGAAGTGCCACGGCTGCAAAGTGCCGTGATCCGGCGCGCGCATACCGGCGCGCAGAATGTTCTCCAGCGCTTCACCTGTCGGCGCAGGTTCTGCCAGCCGTGATGCGGAACGACGATTAACCAGTAAATCCAGAGCGTCCATGATGTCCTCCTGTGATAGTGATTCTCATCCCGCAAAAACTAGCACAGGATGATGTTTTGTTACAGCATTGCGCTTTTTCATGCTGACAATTGCCCCCTTGCTAATTAGGATGTGTGCTATTCCTGCCCGGACCTCTGCTTCTGGCATTTCATTGCGACCCTGGAGTATCTATGCGCGTGTTATGGCGAATGATCGCTGGCATTTTTAAGTGGACATGGCGAGTCCTGAATTTTGTTCGCGAATTTATCCTTAATCTCTTCCTTATTCTGCTGATCGTGGTTGGCGTGGGTATCTGGCTGCACGTCAGCAGCGCCAATGCACCGGCTGAAGTGCAGAAAGGCGCACTGATCTTCGATCTCAGCGGCGTGGTGGTAGATAAACCTTCCGTCAGCAACAAGCTGAGTAAGATTGGCCGCCAGCTGTTAGGCGCCAGCAGCGATCGTCTGAAAGAGAACTCACTGTTCGACGTGGTGGATGCCATTCGCCAGGCGAAAGACGACGATAAAATTACCGGCATGGTGCTCGACCTGCACAACTTTGCGGGCGCTGACCAGCCGTCGCTGCAGTATATTGGTAAAGCGCTGCGTGAGTTCCGCGACAGCGGTAAGCCAATCTATGCCCGCGGCGACAGCTACAGCCAGGCACAGTACTACCTCGCCAGCTTCGCCAACAAGATCACCCTCTCGCCGCAGGGCACTGTCGATCTGCACGGTTTTGCCACCAACAGCCTCTATTACAAAACCCTGCTGGACAAGCTGAAAGTCAGCTCGCACGTGTTCCGCGTCGGTACCTACAAATCGGCGGTAGAGCCGTTCCTGCGTGATGACATGTCCCCTGCCGCGCGCGATGCCGACAGCCGCTGGGTTGGCGAGCTGTGGCAGAACTATGTCAATACGCTGGCGGCAAACCGTCAGATCACTGCCAATCAGGTGTTCCCTGGCGCTCAGGGCGTGCTCGATGGTCTGAACAAAGTGGGCGGCGACAGCGCGCAGTACGCCAAAGACAATAAGCTGGTGGATGAGCTGGCCTCACCTTCAGTGGTCGACCAGCAGCTGGTGAAAACCTTTGGCTGGGATAAAGAGGCGAAGGATTACAACGGCACCAGCATCTATGACTATCCGCTGAAAAACACCCCTACTACCGACGGCAATATCGCGGTGATCGTGGCGAACGGTGCGATTATGGACGGCGAAGAGACCCCGGGCAGCGTCGGTGGTGATACCACCGCGCTGGAAATTCGTGAAGCGCGCCTCGATCCGAAGATCAAAGCCATTCTGTTCCGCGTCAACAGCCCTGGCGGCAGCGTGACCGCTTCTGAAACTATCCGTGAAGAGCTGGCGGCGGCAAAAGCCGCGGGTAAACCGGTGGTGGTTTCCATGGGCGGCATGGCGGCATCAGGCGGCTACTGGGTTTCAACTCCGGCTAACTATATTATTGCCAGCCCGAATACGTTGACCGGATCTATTGGCATCTTCGGCGTGATCAACACCGTGGAGAACTCACTGGATGCTATCGGCGTGCATACCGACGGCGTAGCAACTTCTCCGCTGGCGGATGTCGCCAGTACCAAAGCCCTGCCGCCGGAAGTTCAGCAGCTGATGCAGCTGACCATCGAAAACGGCTATAAAAACTTCCTCGGTCTGGTGGCAAAATCACGCAACAAAACGCCCGAACAGATCGATCAGATCGCACAGGGTCACGTCTGGACCGGCAGCGATGCCAAAGCTAACGGTCTGGTGGATGCGCTGGGCGATTTCGACGATGCAGTGGCAAAAGCTGCCGAGCTGGCGAAGATCAAACAGCCACAGCTGAACTGGTATCAGGATGAACCGAGCATGGTCGACGTGCTGTTTAGCCAGGTAGATGCTTCAGCACAGGCAGCACTGCCTGCGGCGCTGCGCGCTTACCTGCCTGCCCCCATGTTCGACGTTATGGCCGCGATGAAGAAACAGCCAAGCCTGCTGGATAATCTCAACGATCCGCAAAATCGCTATGCATTCTGCCTGACCTGTGGCGATGTAAAATAGTGAACTGACGCACTAAACAGCCCGGCTACCTCTGGTCGGGCTGGTTTTCCTGACAATTCCCCTTATACTGCGCCTTTTCGGCAAGCCCTGAGTTAACCAATGCAAAAGAAATCGATTTATGTCGCCTACACCGGCGGTACCATCGGCATGCAGCGTTCCGAACATGGCTTTATCCCTGTTTCTGGCCACCTGCAAAATCAGCTGGCAAATATGCCAGAATTCCATCGCCCGGAAATGCCGGATTTCACCATCCACGAATACGCCCCGCTGATTGACTCCTCGGACATGACGCCGCAGGACTGGCAATCGATTGCGGATGATATTCGCCAGAACTATGACAAATACGATGGTTTCGTGATCCTGCATGGCACCGACACCATGGCGTTCACCGCCTCTGCGCTCTCCTTTATGCTGGAGAATCTGGCGAAGCCGGTCATTGTCACCGGGTCACAGATCCCGCTGGAGCAGCTGCGCTCTGACGGGCAGCAGAACCTGCTCAACTCGCTGTTTGTGGCGGCAAACTACCCGATCAACGAAGTCACCCTGTTCTTCAACAATACCCTGTTCCGCGGTAATCGCACCACTAAGGCGCACGCCGATGGCTTTAACGCTTTTGCTTCGCCCAACCTTGCCCCGCTGCTGGAAGCCGGTATTCATATTCGCCGCCTCAATACACCTGCGGCCCCAACCGGCAACGGCGAGCTGATCGTGCATCCAATCACGCCGCAGCCGATCGGCGTGGTAACGATTTACCCGGGGATTTCGTCCGAAGTGGTGAGTAACTTCCTGCAGCAGCCGGTGAAAGCGCTGATCCTGCGCTCCTACGGCGTCGGTAACGCGCCGCAGAATAAAGAGTTCCTGCGCGAACTTCAGGAAGCATCTGACCGCGGGATCGTGGTGGTTAACCTGACCCAGTGCATGTCAGGCAAGGTGAATATGGGCGGTTACGCCACCGGCAATGCCCTGGCGCACGCCGGAGTGATCAGCGGAGCTGACCTGACCGTGGAAGCAACGCTGACCAAGCTGCACTTCCTGCTGAGCCAGGATCTGAGCAGTGAAGAGATCCGCCAGCTGATGACGCAGAACCTGCGCGGCGAATTAACTCAGGATTAACCCGTGGAGAGTGGTATGAGCGCACGTCAGGCACTGTTACTCATCGACTTACAGAATGATTTCTGTCCGGGCGGCGCGCTGGCGGTGGCCGAAGGTGATCAGACCATCGCGGTGGCTAACCGTCTGACGGCTGAGTTCTGCGCGCGCGGTGAGCCGGTCATCGCCACGCTCGACTGGCACCCTGCCGGGCACGGCAGTTTTGCCTCCACGGCGGGTAATATCCCCGGCACCGTGGGTGAACTGCAGGGTTTACCCCAGGTGTGGTGGCCGGATCACGCCATCCAGCACAGCCCAGGCGCCCAGCTGCACCCTGAACTGGACCGCTCGCTGATTAGCACGCAGATCTGTAAAGGCGAAAATCCGCAGATTGACAGCTACAGCGCGTTTTTTGATAACGGGCAGCGTCAGCAGACGCATCTGCACGCGTGGCTGCAGCAGCACGCTGTCACCTCACTGACGGTAATGGGGCTGGCAACGGACTACTGCGTGAAGTACAGCGTGCTGGATGCGCTGGCACTCGGTTATCAGGTCACGCTGGTGTCGGCAGGCTGCCGTGGTGTCAACCTTAGGCCGGATGACAGCCAGAAAGCGCTGCAAGAGATGGCCAACGCCGGAGCGGTGATCCTCTGAATGGATGAAAAACGCCGGGACGTCAACAGAGCGGACCGGCGATTCTTTGTACGAATTATTCCTACAGGAATAATTTACTGCAGCGTAATGTGCGTGACGTCGTCATCGCCAATGCCAAACTCTTCTTTCAGCTGTTTCTTACTCTTGGTCACGATCTCCCCGCCCTTCGCCACGCTCATGTGCTGCGGATTATCGTTGTGACGCGCCTGCCACAGCAATACCAGCTGCAGGCTGTTCTCTTTCTGCTCTGCGGTTAATGCCACGCCGTCAGCCCACTTGCCGGTTTCTACCGCAGTCGCCAGACGCTGATACACTTCCGGCGTCATGCTGGCAATCATTTCATCCAGTTCCATTGCGCCTTACCCCTGAGTACTGTTGCCGTCTTCGTCGGTGAAGCTCAGCGAGGCAGAGTTCACGCAGAAGCGCTCACCGGTCGGCTGCGGGCCATCCGGGAACACATGCCCCAGGTGGGCATCACAGCTGCCACAGCGGATTTCAACGCGCTGCATACCGTGGGAATCGTCTTCCAGATAGCGGATAGCCTCATCGCTGTAGGGTTCGTAGAAGCTCGGCCAGCCGCAGCCGGAATCATATTTACTGCCCGACAGGAACAGCGGAGCTTTGCACACCAGGCAGTGGTATATGCCTGCGTCTTTGTTATGCAACAGTTTACCGGAGTACGGAGGTTCGGTGCCGCGCTGCTGAGTAACGTAGCGCTGCATCTCATTCAACTCATTTTCGGGTGAGAAAGGTGTATTTTCATTAGCCATGCTAGACTCTCTGGCAGTGTTGTTCTGAAAAGATCGGTGGGTATTCTAACAAATACTTAACAAGATCAGGTGAATTTTTCGCGTCCGGGCGCTGAGAGAATTCTGTCATATCTCAAACTGTGATGCAGATCACCATTCGGATCGCCCATCCCTTTATATTCGGGCACAGTATCCCAATATCAATGTAGTTCGCGGGTCAAGAAATAGGTTTTGTGTCGAATAATTCCTGCTCGACAGTTTGATTTGTCGCAACAATTGACACGATTCCGCTTGACGCCTGGTAAGGTTTTTGTAATTTTACAGCCAACCTTTTATTCACTATCAACAAGCTGGTGGAATATATGACTATCAAAGTAGGTATCAACGGTTTTGGCCGTATCGGTCGCATTGTTTTCCGTGCTGCTCAGGAACGTTCTGATGTAGAAATCGTTGCCATCAACGATCTGCTGGACGCCGAGTACATGGCTTACATGCTGAAATATGACTCAACTCACGGCCGCTTCAACGGCACCGTGGAAGTCAAAGACGGCCACCTGGTTGTTAACGGCAAAACCATCCGTGTTACCGCTGAGCGCGATCCGGCTAACCTGAAGTGGGATGAAGTCGGTGTGGATGTGGTTGCAGAAGCGACCGGTATCTTCCTGACCGACGAAACTGCCCGTAAACACATCGAAGCTGGCGCTAAGAAAGTTGTTCTGACTGGCCCATCTAAAGATGACACCCCAATGTTCGTTATGGGCGTGAACCACAAGTCATACGCTGGCCAGGATATCGTTTCTAACGCATCTTGCACCACCAACTGCCTGGCACCACTGGCTAAAGTGATCAACGACAAGTTCGGCATCGTTGAAGCCCTGATGACCACTGTGCATGCAACCACCGCGACTCAGAAAACTGTTGATGGCCCGTCTCACAAAGACTGGCGCGGCGGCCGCGGCGCATCCCAGAACATCATCCCTTCTTCTACCGGTGCTGCTAAGGCCGTAGGTAAAGTGATCCCTGAGCTGAACGGCAAACTGACTGGTATGGCGTTCCGCGTTCCTACCCCTAACGTTTCCGTTGTTGACCTGACTGCACGTCTGGCTAAGCCTGCATCTTACAAAGAAATTTGTGCTGCAATCAAAGCTGCTGCCGAAGGCGAAATGAAAGGCGTTCTGGGCTACACCGAAGACGAAGTTGTTTCTACCGATTTCAACGGCGAAACGCTGACTTCTATCTTCGATGCGAAAGCCGGTATCGCACTGAGCGACACTTTCGTTAAGCTGGTTTCCTGGTACGATAACGAAACTGGTTACTCCAACAAGGTCCTGGACCTGGTTGCTCACATCGCTAAATAAGCGACGCGAGAGAATCTGAGGGCGACGTGAGTCGCCCTTTTTTTATGGTTAAATTTCAGAAGGCTGACTCATGAACGAGAAACTTTTTTCACTGCCGGTCATTAACCAAATTAGCCCCTACATCACCCAGCGCCAGATAGGTGAATTGCCGACAATCGTCGTCACCCATCCTAAAGTCCGCGCTGCCGTCACCCTGCAGGGCGCCCAGCTGATTGCCTGGCAGCCTTCAGGCGAGAAGCCGGTCATCTGGCTCAGCGACAAAACCGCGTGGAACAGTGGGAAAGCCATTCGCGGCGGCGTCCCGATCTGCTGGCCATGGTTCGGCCCTGCCGGTGAACCTGCGCATGGATTCGCCCGTAACCTGCCGTGGAAACTCTCCGCCCACGATGAGAATGCCGACAGCGTGGTGCTGACGCTGGTGCTGGAAAGCAATGAACAGACTAAGAAGCTGTGGCCGCATGATTTCACCCTGTTTGCCCGTTTCCGCTTCAGCGACCGCTGCGAAATTGAGCTGGAAGCCCACGGTGACTTTGAGGCGACAGCGGCCCTGCACAGCTACTTTGCAGTCGCGGATATTCAGGGCGTAGAGGTGAGCGGGCTTGGCAACCGCTTTATCGATAAGGTTAATCACGGCGTAGAGGGGCACTCAGACGACGGTAAGCAGACCTATCCGCAGCGCATTGACCGCATCTATACCGCGCCAGCGGATTGCAGCGTCATTAACGACAAGGCGGGTCAGCGCGTTATTGAGGTCTACCACCATCATAATAGTGACGTTGTCACGTGGAACCCGGGGGCTGAACTCTCATGCAGCATGGGGGATATGGCGAATGACGGCTATCAAACCATGGTCTGTGTTGAAACCGCCCACGTCAGCAGCGCGATGAAAAGTGCCGGAGAAAACCCGGCGCGGCTGGCAACCACCTTCCGGGTGCGTAGCAAAGTTTAATCGCTCAGGGGCGGCTAACGCCGCTCCTTACACCACATCCAGCGGCATTTTGCTGCCCGGGGGCGGGTAAGCCTGGTTAATCAGCGCCAGCTCTGCACTGGATAAAGTCACCTCAAGTGCAGCCGCATTCTCCTGCACATGGGCAATAGTGCTGGCTTTAGGAATGGCCAGTACCCCTTCCTTGCGGATTGCCCATGCCAGCAGCAGCTGAGCGACGCTGATGCCCTTTTGTTGTGCAATATCGCGTAGCGTCGGGTGTTGCATCAGTTCGCTGCGCAATTTTCCGGCCTGTGCCAGCGGGCAGTAGGCCATCACCGGCATTGCCAGCTGCTGACATTCCGGCAGCAGATCATACTCAATACCGCGTGAGGCCAGGTGGTACAGCACCTGATTGGTCGCGCAATGCTCTCCGCCCTCTTCAGCCAGCAGCTCCTGCATATCCTCGACGTCAAAATTGGATACGCCCCAGCGGCGAATTTTGCCCTGGCTCTGCAGCTGTTCCATTGCCCGTAGCGTCTCCTCCAGCGGGATATTACCGCGCCAGTGCAGCAAGTAGAGATCGAGATAATCCGTTTGCAGACGTTGCAGGCTACGCTCGCAGGCTTCAATAGCCTCCAACTGCCCGGCGTGCCAGGGGTAAACTTTTGACACGACGAACGCCTGGTCACGGCGCTGTTTCAGCGCCACGCCAACCACTTCTTCCGCCCTGCCGTCAGCATACATTTCAGCAGTATCAATCAGCGTTAACCCGCAATCCAGTCCGGCCTGTAATGCGCTCACTTCCTGGCGGTGCAAATCCGGGCTCTCCCCCATATACCAGGTCCCCTGTCCAATCGCAGGCAAGGGGGTTCCATCAGCAAAGGTAACAATTCGGCTCATCGCAATCTCCATGCACTTTATTGGTGCGCTACAGATGTGCAAAAGGGCGCAGAGCGCCCTTTATCAGTGCATACCTGCGGCGTCAGAAGGTATAGCTGACTCCGGTCCAGAGCAGAACCTGAGAGTCCTGGTCCACCATCGGGCTATCTTTGATATCACTGCCCAGACGGGTGTAGCGACCTGAAAGCGTGGCATTCCAGCTGTCGGCAATTTTCCAGCCGGCAGTCACTTCCAGATAGGGGCTCCAGCTGCTGTCAGGATCGTAACTGTCCAGCCCGCTGCGGCGAGATTCAGCAGAGGAAATCCCGTAATAGTAGTCGTTCTGATTCGAGCTGTTCCACAGCGCACCGATGCCCGGCGTCAGGCTGAAACGGCCAAATTCGAAGCGGTACAGATAGGTCAGATCCCAGATGATTCCGTTACTGTTATCGAGCATATCGCCAACCAGCGTGGTACGCACGATACCCCAGTCGGCACTATGACGATAAGCCACACCGCCCATCAGAGTCATATGACGCTTATTCAGCGACTTCATATCACCATCATCCACATCATCCGGGTCGAAGTTCTGCGGGGAACCCAGCACGGTTAATGACAGCTGATCCTGGCTGTCTTTCCACAGGTAATAACCCGCCTGCAGGCTGCGAATGTAGAAACTGTCGCCCTCATAATTGACGATGGGAACAGGGTAATAACGGTCCTGGCCGCTCTTATATGGGCTCTGGCTATAAAGCAGTGAAGCGCCCAGCGTCAGTGGGTTCGCCTGTGCGAAGGGTGCCGCAAAACAGAGAGGTAAAAAGGCAGCAAGCGCGGTAACTTTGAAATGGTTCACAATTTATCCGTTCCATAAATATAACAATTAGCGTAATAGTTTAAACAGTAAGTGGATTGTTAGTCAGATATTTACACAACTGGTAGCACTCAGAATCAATTGAACTGTTAAAAATTGACCATTGTTCTGACAAAAACCGCCTCAGCCCGCATCAGTTAAGGCCAGCGCTTAGTGACAAAATGACTTTGTTATTGAAATTTCATTGAAAATGTCGAGCGGTTCAGGAAATTTCCTAAATGCGATCTACGCTTAATTGTAAGACGCTAAATTTTGACGAGCAGAGTAACCAAAAAAAATTGTGTTTTCCGCTAAAACAGTCAGGTTGGCATAAGGGTTGCTGTACTCATTAACAAGTTCCTTCAGGGGCTGACCCCAATTAGGCTCCTGGTACCTGTGCTAAAAACGAAAGGACGGGCATCGCCATGAATATATTCGATCACTATCGTCAGCGTTATGAAGCTGCCAAGGACGAAGAGTTCACACTGCAGGAGTTCCTTGCGGTTTGCCGGCAGGATCGCAGTGCATACGCCAACGCGGCGGAACGACTGTTAATGGCTATCGGTGAGCCAGTAATGGTGGACACCGCCCTGGAGCCACGCCTTTCCCGACTGTTCTCTAACCGTGTGGTCGCACGCTACCCGGCGTTCGAAGAGTTTTATGGTATGGAGGATGCGATTGAACAGATCGTCTCCTACCTGAAGCATGCGGCGCAGGGGCTGGAAGAGAAGAAACAAATTCTCTATCTGCTCGGCCCGGTCGGTGGCGGTAAATCCTCACTGGCTGAACGGCTGAAATCTTTAATGCAGCGCGTACCCATTTACGTGCTGACCGCCGACGGTGAGCGCAGCCCGGTTAATGACCATCCGCTGTGCCTGTTTAACCCGCAGGAAGATGCCAATATCCTGGATAAAGAGTATGGCGTCCCGCGCCGTTATCTTGGCACCATCATGTCGCCGTGGGCGGCTAAACGCCTGCATGAATTTGGCGGTGACATCACCCGCTTCAAAGTGGTGAAAGTCTGGCCGTCAATTCTGGAACAGGTGGCGATTGCCAAAACTGAACCGGGCGATGAAAACAACCAGGATATCTCCGCACTGGTGGGTAAAGTCGACATCCGTAAACTGGAGAACCACGCCCAGAACGATCCGGATGCTTACGGTTATTCAGGCGCGTTATGCCGTGCTAACCAGGGGATTATGGAATTCGTCGAGATGTTTAAAGCACCGATTAAAGTGCTGCATCCGCTGCTGACCGCCACCCAGGAAGGGAACTATAACGGGACGGAAGGTATCTCCGCCCTGCCGTTTAACGGGATTATCCTTGCGCACTCGAACGAATCTGAGTGGGTAACGTTCCGTAATAACAAGAACAACGAAGCGTTCTTAGACCGTGTCTACATCGTCAAAGTGCCTTACTGCCTGCGCGTTTCTGAAGAGATAAAAATCTACGAGAAACTGCTGGTCAACAGTGAGCTGACCCATGCACCTTGCGCGCCCGGCACGCTGGAAACCCTGGCACGCTTCTCTATCCTGTCGCGCCTTAAAGAGCCGGAAAACTCAAGCACTTACTCTAAAATGCGCGTGTATGACGGTGAAAGCCTGAAAGACACCGACCCTAAGTCGAAGTCTTACCAGGAGTATCGTGATTACGCTGGCGTCGATGAGGGAATGAACGGGTTATCTACCCGCTTTGCCTTCAAAATTTTGTCGCGCGTGTTTAACTTTGACCATGTCGAAGTGGCAGCTAACCCGGTGCATCTGTTTTACGTGCTGGAACAGCAGATTGACCGTGAGCAGTTCCCACAGGAGCAGGCAGAGAAATATCTCGAGCACCTGAAAGGCTATCTGATCCCGAAATACGCCGAGTTTATTGGCAAAGAGATTCAGACTGCCTATCTGGAGTCCTACTCCGAATATGGCCAGAACATTTTTGATCGCTATGTCACCTACGCTGACTTCTGGATTCAGGATCAGGAGTACCGCGATCCGGACACCGGCCAGCTGTTTGACCGTGAATCCCTGAATGCCGAACTGGAGAAAATTGAGAAGCCGGCCGGGATCAGTAACCCGAAAGACTTCCGTAATGAGATCGTCAACTTCGTGCTGCGCGCCCGGGCGCATAACAATGGTCGTAATCCGAACTGGACCAGCTACGAGAAGCTGCGCACCGTGATCGAGAAGAAAATGTTCTCGAATACTGAGGAGCTGCTGCCGGTCATTTCATTTAACGCCAAAACGTCGACCGACGAACAGAAGAAACACGACGATTTCGTCGACCGTATGATGGAAAAAGGGTACACCCGCAAACAGGTACGTCTGCTGTGCGAATGGTATCTGCGCGTGAGAAAATCGTCGTAACCAGAAAGTCGCATCCAATCGGGTCAGGGCCGGTCCCTGCCCCGGATTGCAACGTTGTTTGGGGGAGCTATGGCCTATTTTATCGATCGGCGTCTTAACGGCAAAAACAAGAGCGCGGTGAACCGCCAGCGCTTCTTGCGCCGCTATAAGTCGCAAATCAAACAGTCGATCTCCGAGGCCATTAATAAGCGTTCGGTTACCGACGTTGAAAGCGGCGAATCCGTCTCTATTCCTGTAGAAGATATCAATGAACCGAGTTTCCACCAGGGGCGCGGCGGCCAGCGTCATCGCGTTCATCCAGGTAATGACCACTTTGTACAAAACGACCGCGTTGAGCGCCCGCAGGGCGGCGGCGGTGGCAGCGGTAGCGGTCAGGGAAATGCCGGACAGGATGGTGAGGGACAGGATGAATTTGTCTTCAATATCTCGAAAGATGAGTATCTCGACCTGCTGTTTGAAGATCTGGCACTGCCTAACCTGAAGAAAAATCAGCACCGGCAGATGAATGAATATAAAACCCACCGCGCCGGCTACACCGCTAACGGCGTTCCAGCCAACATCAGCGTGGTGCGGTCACTGCAAAACTCTCTGGCGCGGCGCACCGCCATGACCGCCGGCAAGCGGCGCGAGCTGGGCGAACTGGAAGCCACCCTGCTGAAAGTGGAGAACAGCGAACCGGCTCAGCTGCTGGAAGAAGAGCGGCTGCGTAAAGAGATTGCCGAACTGCGCGCGCGCATTAAACGCGTGCCGTTTATTGACACCTTTGACTTACGTTATAAGAACTTCGAGAAGCGCCCGGAGCCCTCCAGCCAGGCGGTGATGTTCTGCCTGATGGACGTTTCGGGTTCCATGGATCAGGCTACCAAGGATATGGCGAAGCGCTTTTATATCCTGCTGTATCTGTTCCTCAGCCGCACTTACAAGAACGTGGATGTGGTGTATATCCGTCATCACACTCAGGCGAAAGAAGTGGATGAACAGGAGTTCTTCTACTCGCAGGAGACCGGCGGCACTATCGTCTCCAGCGCGTTAAAACTGATGGATGAAGTGGTTAAAGAGCGCTATGACCCGGCGCAGTGGAATATCTATGCCGCACAGGCCTCCGATGGCGACAACTGGGCCGATGACTCGCCGCTGTGTCATGAGATCCTGGCAAAAAACATCCTGCCGGTGGTGCGTTACTACAGCTATATCGAAATCACCCGGCGTGCTCATCAAACCCTGTGGCGTGAGTATGAACATCTGCAGTCGACGTTTGATAACTTCGCCATTCAGCACATTCGTGAGCCGGAAGATATCTACCCGGTATTCCGCGAGTTGTTTCACAAGCAGGCCGAAGAGAATTATTAAAACCAGCGGGTTGACCGGTCGCCTGGTCAACCCTTTTCCCGTAGAATCACCTGGTGCCAGGGTGACGATGCCGCTTTAAACGGCAGATTTCCCCTCACTACCCGCCTTTCGCTTCAATCCACGAAATAAAGCGTACTTTTATCGCACTCATCAGCATTTGTTTCATGACTTTATGCGATATTTTATTCTGGCTAAAATAGTACCCTCAGAATGCCAATCAGTGACCTTCGGGCTTTGACTTTATACCGGCTGTTACAACACACTGTAAAAACAGGTTTTTAATCTTCACAGGAGAAATGCCCATTGGAAGCCAGCGCGATCTACAGTCTTTTCATCATTGGTTCAGTGCTGGTAGCTTCGAGCATTCTGCTCAGCTCTTTCTCATCTAAGCTGGGCATCCCGATATTAGTTATCTTTCTCGCCCTCGGTATGCTTGCCGGGATTGACGGCATCGGCGGCATTGCCTTTGACAACTATCCGGCAGCCTATCTGATCAGTAACCTTGCGCTGGCCATCATCCTGCTGGACGGCGGCATGCGTACTCAGGCCAGCTCCTTTAAGGTGGCACTCGGACCGGCGCTGTCGCTGGCCACGGTGGGGGTGCTGATTACCGCCGGGCTGACCGGTCTGGCTGCCGCCTGGCTGTTCGACCTTAATCTGATGAACGGTTTTCTCGTCGGGGCAATTATCGGCTCTACCGATGCTGCAGCCGTGTTCTCCCTGCTGGGCGGCAAAGGTCTCAACGAGCGCGTCAGCGCCACGCTGGAGATTGAGTCCGGCAGCAACGACCCGATGGCGGTGTTCCTGACCATCACCCTGATTGAGATGATCCAGCAGGGGCAAAGCGGCCTGAGCTGGATGTTTGTGGTGCATCTGGTGCAGCAGTTTGGCCTCGGGATCGTGCTTGGGCTGGGCGGCGGCTGGGCGCTGCTGCAAATGATTAACCGCGTCTCTCTCGCGGGCGGCCTCTACCCTCTGCTGGCGGTCAGCGGGGGGATCCTGGTCTTTGCGCTGACGACCGTGCTGGAAGGCAGCGGTATCCTCGCCGTCTACCTGTGCGGCTTTGTACTGGGCAACCGCCCAATTCGCAATCGCCACGGCATCCTGCAGACCTTCGACGGTATGGCCTGGCTTAGCCAGATTGGCATGTTCCTGGTGCTGGGACTGCTGGTAAACCCGACCGACCTGTGGCACATCGCGCTGCCTGCCACTCTGCTATCGCTGTGCCTGATCCTGGTAGCACGCCCGCTGTCAATTATCATCGGGCTGCTGCCGTTTCGCGGCTTTAATATTCGCGAGCGCATATTTATCAGCTGGGTGGGGCTGCGCGGCGCAGTACCGATTATCCTGGCGGTGTTTCCGATGATGGCCGGATTGCCTCACGCCCCACTGTTCTTCAATATCGCCTTCTTCGTGGTGCTGGTGTCGCTGATGGTTCAGGGCACCTCGCTGGGCTGGGCGGCGCGCAAAGCCAGGGTGATTGTGCCCCCCATGGCTTCGCCAATCTCCCGCGTCGGCCTCGACATCCATCCGGAGAATCCGTGGGAGCAGTTCGTCTATCAGCTAAGCGCCGACAAATGGTGCGTAGGTGCGGCGCTGCGCGATCTGAAGATGCCGCGTGAAACGCGCATCGCCGCGCTGTTTCGCGATAACCTGCTGCTGCACCCCACCGGCAGCACGCGACTGCGTGAGAACGATGTACTGTGCGTGATTGGCCGCGAGCGCGACCTGCCTGCGCTCGGTAAGCTGTTCAGCCAGTCGCCGCCTGTCGCCCTCGACCAGCGCTTCTTTGGTGACTTTATTCTGCAGGCTGATGCGCGTTTGCACGACGTGTCAGAGATCTATGGCATCGACCTGGATGAAGAGGCCAACAGCCAGCAGACGCTGGGCCAGCTGGTATCCGGCATCATCGGTGGCGCGCCGGTGGTCGGGGACCAGGTTGAATGGAAAAATATGATCTGGACCGTGGCAGAAAAAGAAGCCAATGAGATCGTCAAGATTGGCGTAAGGGTTCAGGAAGAGAAGGAGTAGCGTCATTTCGCGCTAGCCGCTGAGATAGGGATAATCCGAAAACCGCCATAATTGCCGCTGGCGGTTTTCATTTTCATCAAACGGGAGCTTTATTGTTATCTTCTTGTCATAACCACATTTTTTAAGTTTTAAATTACCGCTGCGCTTATTTTCCCTTTCAGAATTATCCTGTTCGATTTTTCATCGTCTTTTAGGATTTTCCCGTATTAACTAAGCCAAATAACTCCTGCATACTCATCTCTTCAATTATGACGGAATTGCGTGGTGGCCTTTTTCATCACCGCTCCGCTGCCCTGATTTTGTCACACAACAGAAACATTAAAGTCAGTCCGGATAACCGTGAAGGTTTGATGTAGCGACGCCTTGACGCGTGCTTTATTCCCGTCAGGTTACTGATTCCTCATGAAAAGAGAGCAGGCATTATGGCAAGTACTCTGGTACTGAATGACCGTCGCCGCACGTTTAGCGGCACAAGAAAAAACGTCATCGCGAAAGTCGCATTAAGCTTCTCAGATTTACTTTCGATTAACCTGGCACTGTTTCTTTCTGCTGCCACCCTGCAGGGTATTTGGGGTAATCTGGATATATTTATTCCACCGCAGGAAGTTGAAGTGCGCTTTATTGCCCAGTCCGTCATGTCAGTATTGTGTACCGCCTGGTTCTGGATGCGACTGCGCCACTATACTTATCGCAAGCCATTCTGGTTTGAATTAAAAGAGATTATCAAAACTCTGGTGATTTTCTCGCTGCTGGATCTGGCCCTGATTGCGTTTTCTAAATGGGATTTCTCCCGCATGCTGTGGAGTTTTACCTGGATCTACGCGCTGATTCTGGTTCCGCTACTGCGCTCATGCGTGAAGAATGCCATTCTGAAAGCAGGTCAGTGGCAGAAGCACACCATCATTATCGGCTCGGGTAGAAATGCCCGGGAAGCTTATGCCGCATTACAGAGCGAAGAGCTGCTGGGCTATGATGTGAAAGCGTTCGTCGCACCGGCCGGTGAAAGCGGCCCTGAAAGCTTTAACGGCATTCCGGTTATCACCCATAAAGATATCGTCTGGGATACCGTCGACCTCGATAACACCCAGTTTATCGTGGCGATGGAGAACGACCAGCGTGCAATCCGCGATAAGTGGCTCAAGCTGCTGTCGAAGAAAAAATGCCGTTCGGTCTCAGTGGTACCTACCCTGCGTGGCGTGCCGCTGTATGGTACAGACATGTCCTTTATCTTCAGTCATGAAGTGATGCTGCTGCGCGTCAGCAACAATCTGGCAAAGCGCTCTTCCCGCTTCCTCAAGCGCATGTTTGACATCGTGGTGGCCTCAATGCTGCTGCTGCTGCTCGCCCCGGCCTTTGGCCTGATTTGCTGGATGGTCAGCCGTGATGGCGGCAGCCCAATCTACGGTCACGAGCGCGTGGGCCAGGACGGCAAGAAATTCAAATGCCTGAAGTTCCGTTCAATGGTAATGAACTCCAAAGAAGTGCTGGAGAAGCTGCTGGCGACCAGCGAAGAAGCCCGCGCCGAGTGGGATAAAGACTTCAAGCTGAAAAACGACCCGCGCGTGACCAAAATCGGTTCGTTTATGCGTAAAACCAGCCTTGATGAGCTGCCGCAGCTGTGGAATGTGATCCGCGGCGAAATGAGTCTGGTCGGTCCGCGCCCGGTTATTGAAGCCGAGCTGGAGCGTTATGCCGGTGACGTTGACTACTACCTGATGGCTAAACCGGGGATGACCGGTTTGTGGCAGGTCAGCGGTCGTAACGATATCGACTATGACACCCGCGTCTACTTCGACTCCTGGTATGTTAAAAACTGGGCGCTGTGGACCGACATTGCCATTCTGTTCAAAACCGCAGGCGTGGTATTACGTCGTGACGGTGCTTATTAATCCTCAGTAACGCCTGTCTGCGATAGTCATGCCGTGCCGCCGGGCATGACTGTCGCCACCTCAATTCCCCTTTTTGCCATTTTCTGCTTTTCTTTTCCCGGCGTTATCTCTACCCTGTCCGGCTTGCTTTACTTCGGACCTCTCCATTCCATGCAAAAATTCACGCTGCTACTGCTCAGCCTGGTGCTCCTTGCCCCGCTGGGTATTGACCTCTATTTACCTACGCTGCCGGATATCGCCGCCGGACTGGCAACGCCTGTCACCACCATTCAGACCACTATCCCGCTGTTTCTGCTGGTTATGGGGCTAGGGCAGATCATTGCCGGACCGCTGGTGGACAATCTGGGTCGTAAGCCTATCGCGCTGATTGGTCTGCTGCTGTATGTCGGCGGTAGCGTGCTGGCCGCGACCGCCACGGGCTGGCCGCAGTTTCTTAGCGCCCGTATTATTCAGGGCTGTGCCGTCTGCTGCACCGCCGTGGTGGCATTCAGCGGCGTGCGCGACCGCCTTGATGGCGATGAAGCGGCGCGCGCTTACGGCTTCCTGAATGGCGCGCTGAACATTGTCCCGGCGCTGGCACCGATGCTCGGCGGATTTCTGGCTGAAGCCTTCGGATGGCGCGCCAATTTCTGGTTCCTGACCGGCTATGCGCTGTTTATTGGCCTGCTGGTGATCTTCTTCCTGCCGGAAACCCGACCGGCCGACACGCAAAAAGTCAAAGGAGTGCCGCTGCGCCAGTACTGGCAGATCCTCCGCCAGCCGCGTTTCCTCGCCTTTGCTTTTGCCAATGCGGGCGCGCTCGGTATGGTACTGACCTACGTTTCTCTCGCCCCGCACGTGTTAATGACCGAAGGCCAGCTCAGCGCCCTGCAGTTCTCGATTGCCTTTGGCGCGAACGGATTCTGGATCATGCTGGTGAGCGTGCTGGTCAATAAGATGATCCGCAAGCTGGGCCGCCCGATCTGCCTGGCGAGCGGCGCGCTGGCCATGACGCTGGGCGCGCTGATGCTGATGGCTGGCGTGATGCTGTTCCCCGAAAGTATGCAGAGCCACTGGGCGCTGTATATGCTCCCGGTTGCGGTTTCCGTTGCGGGTCTGGCCTTTACCGTCGGTCCGGCCACCAGCTATGCGCTGGAGCCTTATCAGCAGCAGGCAGGCGTGGCTTCCGCGCTGGCTGGGTTTATTCAGATGGCCGGGGGTTCTTCTGCGGGACTGCTGGTGATGGCGCTGCCGCTGGCGGAGAAATCCGCACTGGCGCTGATGATGGTGGCCGGAGCACTGCTGGCATTTACCGCATGGCGTATGAGCCGTAAAGTGCGCGGTACGCTGACCGCGCTCTAAGTTTACTCCACGACGACCGGCACCCGACGGGCGAGCGCGCACATCAGCTCGTAACCTACGGTGCCGGAAGCGGCCGCCACGTCATCAATCTTCACGTTATTGCCCCACAGCTCAACCTTGCTGCCGATACCGGCCTGCGGGCAAGGCGTTAAATCTACCGTGATCATATCCATTGAGATGGCCCCTACGGTGCGTGTTAACGTGCCGTCGACCACGATCGGCGTGCCGGTCGGCGCGTGGCGCGGGTAGCCATCCGCGTAGCCGCAGGCCACCACACCGATACGCTGTTCGCCAGCGGCACGATAGCGCGCGCCATAACCGACTGCGGCACCGGCAGCCAGCTGCTGAATGCCGATTATTTCCGTGTTTAAACTCATCACCGGCTGCAGCCCACTCCCGGCGATATCCTGCCACTGTCCGCTTGGGGAAGCACCATAAAGAATAATGCCGGGCCGCACCCAGTTATGATGGGTCTCTGGGTGCCACAGCGTGGCGGCGGAGTTAGCCAGCGAACGCGCACAGTCCAGCCCCTCCGCGGCCTGGTTGATACGCCGCATCGGCTCGACGATGCCTGCTGCGCTCTCTGCTTCGGCAAAGTGCGCCATCAGCGTCATCTCGCCAACGTTAGCTAATGAACGCAGTTTTTGCCAGGCGTTGTGCACCTGCTCTGGCTGAAAGCCGAGTCGATTCATCCCGCTGTTCATTTTCAGGTAGATATCCAGCGGCGCAGAGAGTTTCGCCTCTGCCAGCGCTTTGATCTGCCAGTTGCTGTGCACGCTGGTGGTCAGGCGGTAGCGATCGAGCAGTTCGATATCGCTGGGATGGAAGAAGCCTTCCAGCAGCAGTATCGGCTTTCTCCAGCCGCGATCGCGTAGCAGGATCGCCTCTTCGAGGTCGAGCAGCGCAAAACCATCGGTCTCTGCCAGACTTTCCCAGACGCGTTCAATACCGTGTCCGTAGGCGTTGGCTTTCACCACGGACCACAGGCGCGAATTCCGGGCGGCCTGGCGCGCCACTGCCAGGTTTTGCCGCAACGCGGCGCGATTAATCGTTGCGACAATCGGACGTGACATACCCTCTCCTCTCCTTGAATAACTTATAACCTTGGGCTGCATTAACGAATATTGGCACCGTGCAGCGTGGTCGCTGCGGCCGGAGCATATCCCGGCAGATAGCGCATGACGGACAGATCGTCAGCCGCAATCGCGGGCGTACGGCCGGAAATAATGTCGGCCAGCAGCTGACCAGAACCGCATGCCATGGTCCAGCCAAGAGTACCATGACCGGTATTAAGGAACAGGTTTTTCAATGGGGTACGGCCGACAATCGGCGTTCCGTCCGGGGTCATCGGGCGCAGCCCGCTCCAGAACGTCGCCTGCTCAATATGCCCACCCTGCGGATAGAGATCGCGCACCACCATCTCCAGCGTGCCGCGACGCGCAGGCAGTAGTTTGGTGTTGTAGCCGACAATTTCCGCCATGCCGCCCACACGGATGCGGTCGTCAAATCGGGTGATTGCCACCTTGTAGGTTTCATCGAGCACCGTTGAGACCGGCGCGGCATCTGCATCTTTAATTGGAATGGTCAGCGAGTAACCTTTTAGCGGATAGACAGGCACTTTGACGATCTCATCCAGCAGTGCCGTTGAATACGATCCGAACGCAACGACGTAAGCCTCAGCCGTCACTCGCTCATCGCCACACTGCACGCCGGTAATCTTATTCCCTTCCTGGAGTAACCCGTCAACCGGGGTATTAAAACGGAACTCTACCCCAGCGTCAGCAGCCATTTTAGCCAGCCGCTGGGTAAACAGCTGGCAGTCACCGGTTTCATCATTAGGTAACCGCAGCCCGCCGGTCAGCTTGTGCTGCGTGGCGGCCAGCGCCGGTTCTGCCTGCGCCAGCTGCGCGGCTTCCAGCAGCTCGTAAGGCACGCCGGCCTCCTTCAGCACGGCGATATCTTTGGCCGCGCTTTCGTACTGCTGGGCGGTGCGGAACAGTTGCAGCGTGCCGCCCTGGCGCCCTTCATAGGCAATGCCTTTTTGCTGGCGCAGCGCCTTCAGGCAGTCCCGGCTGTATTCGGCAATGCGCACCATGCGGCTTTTATTTTGTTGATAGTGGCGCATATCGCAGTTACGCAGCATCTGCCACATCCACTCGAGCTGGAAACGGCTTCCGTCCAGACGAATCGCCAGCGGAGCATGGCGCTGAAACATCCATTTAATGGCTTTTAGCGGCACGCCTGGCGCAGCCCAGGGGGCAGCATAGCCCGGCGAGATCTGCCCGGCATTACCCGCGCTGGTTTCAAGTGCCGGGCCGGGCTGCCGGTCGATAACCGTCACCTGATGCCCGGCCTGTGCCAGATACCAGGCGCTCGCCACGCCAACCACTCCACTGCCCAGAATGACAACACGCATAACCACCTCGCCGAGAATTAGAAAAGAACAATGCACTGGATTTTTAGTTATCGACTGGATGAAAAAACCAGAGAGCACTTCATCCTGCCACTGATAAATTTCACATATTTTTTACCTGATGCCGAAATAAAAACAAGATGCTGCCATCATTTCAGTTGAAAACTCTAACAAAGACACTTTTTAAGCAGGTAATAATCAATAAATAGCATAATTGCGCAAACATCAGCACAAACGATCCCCGTCATAACTTTTCACGATAAACAGTATATTATTCTAAAAAAACAGCCTCAACCTGCATTTAACCTCAGGTAAAAACCTTTTTTAACCCAACGCTGTATTTTGTATCGAAAATTTCAATTGTTTTCGCAAGAGGGATAAGAGACAGTGAACTATCATTGAGATATTGGTTTTAATTCCAGGCTTATCATCACGGCACTGCTGCGGGTTAAGCTGACATGAAAACGGACATTTTGCCGCTACGGATGTATCGCCAGAAACCGGTTTTATAAAAAGGGGTGCGCTATGACCACGATCTTTGACGTTCCGATTAAGGACAGCAAACGACTCGATGATGGACCAGACTGGACCTTCGACCTGCTTGATGTGTATCTCAAGGAGATTGACCGCGTCGCCAAATCTTACCGCCTTGATACCTACCCGCACCAAATCGAGGTCATTACCTCGGAACAGATGATGGACGCCTACTCCAGCGTCGGCATGCCAATCAACTACGCCCACTGGTCATTCGGTAAGAAATTTATTGAGACCGAGCAGCGTTACAAGCATGGGCAGCAGGGTCTGGCGTATGAGATCGTCATTAACTCCAATCCCTGCATCGCCTATCTGATGGAAGAAAACACCATGACGATGCAGGCGCTGGTTATGGCGCATGCCTGTTATGGGCACAACTCCTTCTTCAAAAATAACTACCTGTTCCGCAGCTGGACCGATGCCAGCTCGATTGTCGACTATCTGATCTTTGCCCGTAACTATATTACCCAGTGTGAAGAGCGTTATGGGGTGGAACAGGTCGAGCGGCTGTTGGACTCCTGTCATGCGTTGATGAACTACGGCGTTGACCGCTACAAACGCCCACAGAAGATCTCGCTGCAGGAGGAGAAAGCCCGCCAGAAGAGCCGCGAGGAGTATCTGCAAAGCCAGGTTAACATGCTGTGGCGCACCCTGCCGCGCCGCGAGCGTGAAGAGACCCACTTCGCCAATACCCGCTATCCGGTGGAGCCGCAGGAGAACATTCTCTACTTTATGGAGAAGAATGCTCCGCTGCTCGAACCGTGGCAGCGTGAGTGCCTGCGTATCGTGCGTAAAGTAAGCCAGTATTTCTATCCGCAAAAGCAGACTCAGGTTATGAACGAGGGCTGGGCGACCTTCTGGCACTACACCATCCTTAATCACCTGTACGATGAAGGCAAAGTATCCGAGCGCTTTATGCTGGAGTTCCTGCACAGCCATACCAACGTGGTGTTCCAGCCGCCGTATAACAGCCAGTGGTACAACGGCATCAACCCCTATGCGCTGGGCTTTGCCATGTTCCAGGATATCAAACGTATTTGTGAAGAGCCGACGGAGGAGGATCGTTACTGGTTCCCGGACATCGCCGGTTCGAACTGGCTGGATACCCTGCACTTCGCGATGCGCGAATTTAAGGATGAGAGCTTTATCAGCCAGTTCCTGTCACCGAAAGTGATGCGTGACTTCCGCCTGTTTACCGTGATGGATGATGACCGCAATAATTTCCTTGAGATTGCGGCTATCCATGATGAAGCCGGATATCGGGCTATTCGCCAGCAGCTGTCCGCTCAATATAACTTGAGCAATCTGGAGCCGAATATTCAGGTTTATGACGTTGATTTACGTGGGGATCGCTCACTGACGTTACGCTATGTGCCGCATAACCGGGCACCGCTCGACAAGAGCCGTCGTGAAGTGTTGAAACACGTACACCGCCTGTGGGGCTTTGATGTCAATCTCGAGCAGCAGAACGATGACGGCAGCGTTGAAATTTTAGACCGCTGTCCGCCGCGTGCCGGAACAGCTATCTGAGGACAATTGTAGGGGACGACCGCTTTTTTGGTCGTCCCTTTTAATTTCAGCGACGCGCCGGCGGCAGGTCGGTCGGCATGCTGATCTGCATGGCGTGCCAGATTTCGCCGCTGCGGCGGCCGTAGTCACGCACGCTGTCGACAATCAGCTCATAGTTTTTAGTCTGCAGGATTTCCAGCAGCTGCTGATAGAACGCCTGCGCCAGACGGCGCGCTTCCGGATTAGAGAAGTAGTGGCGGCCAACGCGGGTATACAGCCCTTTCAATCCATTAAGAATCAGACCGTAAATCGGGTTGCCTGAAGCAAAGGCCAGCCCGCGGAAAATATTGTAGTCAAGGTTGGTATACGCCTCGGCCTGGTCCTCAACCTGATTGGCCGTTTCCAGCACTTCGCGGGCTTTTTCCGGATAGGTGCGGATAGCGCGGCGGATAAAGATTGAAGAGATATTGGTGCGCACGGAGAGCAGATTGTCGATCAGCTGCGGCACGCTGTCATGGTCAAGCCGGGCCAGGGTTTCCAGAATACTCAGCCCGGAAGTTTCCCAAAAATTGTTCACCTTAGTCGGTTTACCATGCTGAATGGTCAGCCAGCCATCGCGCGCCAGGCGCTGAAGCACTTCGCGCAACGTGGTGCGGGTAACGCCAATCAGTTCGGAGAGCTCACGCTCTGCAGGCAGGATAGAACCCGGAGCAAAACGATTATTCCAGATACTTTCAATAATATACTCTTCAGCGAAACCCGCAGGGCTCTGCGCTTTAATGACCATAGCGTTCTATTTCCGTTGCGTTCAGGACTGCAAAATTTCAGCTCATCATACCAGACGCCCCAGGCTTCACCTAGCCTGGCTACCGGGGAAAAAGCGATCATCTGCAAAAATCAGAGATTCTTTTCCGGTAACGGATGGCGCTTTATCGGCTTCTTTTTCCGTGTCGGCTTCGAAAGCTGAAAACTTCACTTTTTTACTAACGGGTTTATTTTAAGTCATTTTCCCGCTTAAATTTTTCTCACGCAGGCTGGCATGCTGGCGCTTTTCGTTTACACTGCCGTTTCAACGCCTACTACACGGACAGACTTATGTTGAGATACCTGAATCGCTGCTCTTATGGCCGGGGTGCCTGGCTTTTAATGGCGCTAACGGCTTTTGCCCTGGAGATGACAGCGCTCTATTTTCAGCACGTGATGCTGCTGAAACCCTGCGTAATGTGCATTTATGAACGTTGCGCGCTGTTTGGCATTATGGGTGCAGGGATTGTCGGTGCCATCGCACCAAAAACACCGCTGCGCTGGGTGGCAATTGTCATCTGGCTGTACAGTGCCTGGGAAGGGGTGCGTCTGGCGTGGGAACACACGATGATCCAGCTGCATCCGTCACCGTTTGTCACCTGTGATTTTGCTGCTCGCTTCCCGACGTGGCTGCCGCTGGATAAATGGCTGCCGTCGGTATTTGTCGCCTCAGGTGACTGCGCGGAGAAATCCTGGTCGTTTCTGACGCTGGGGATGCCGCAGTGGCTGGTGGGGATCTTTGCGGCTTACCTGCTGGTTGGCGTGCTGGTGCTGATTGCCCAGGCGTTTAAACCGAAGAGACGCGATCTGTTCTCACGTTAAGCTTGCCAGAGCCAGCGTCCGCTGGCTCTGCTCCTCCGCCTTCTGTACTACTTGCCGTACCAGCGCGGACGGTTAATGATGTGCTCTTCCCAGTCTACGACTTCGCTCTCATGCACGGCAATGTGGCGCACCGAAATACGCGCGGCATGCATTGCGGCACGTGAACCGCTGCGCAGTGGATGCCACGGCGGCAGAGTTTTGCCTTCAGCCAGCACGCGATAGGCGCAGCTCGGCGGCAGCCACTGGAAGGTGGGCAGATTATCGCGCGTCAGCTTGATGCAGTCCTCCTCCAGTTCGAAACGGGTTTCATAGTTACGGCACTGGCAGGTTTTGATGTTCAGCTGATTACAGGCGACGTTGGTGAAGTAGATTTCATCGGTATCGGCATCCTGCAACTTATTCAGGCAGCACTGACCGCAGCCATCACATAAGGATTCCCATTCCTCGTCGCTCATTTGTTCCAGCGTTTTACGCTGCCAGAAAGGGGTCTCAGTCATGTTAGCGTCCAGTAAAAGTAAAAGCCCGAACCTTATAAGGGGTTTGGGCTTCAGTTGCAAGTGTTGTCGCCTTGGCGGGTGATTACAGGACGCGAGTGGCAACCCCTCTTCCGCCCAGGGAGACTTCCAGCTTATCGCCAGAAACCATCGGGCCAACCCCTTCTGGCGTGCCGGTCAGGATCACGTCGCCCGCACGCAGGGTGAAGAACTGGCTCATGTAGGCAATCAGCGGCACAATTTTATGGATCATGTCCGCGGTGCTGCCCTGCTGGCGCACTTCGCCGTTGACCACCAGCTTCAGTTCCACGTCCTGAGGATCTTCGTTGAACTCACTGACCGGAATAAAACCGGAGAGCGGGCAGGAGTTATCAAAGCCTTTGGCTTTTTCCCAGGGTTGACCGGCTTTCTTGCACCCGGCCTGCACGTCACGCAGGGTTAAATCCAGCGCAACGCCGTAGCCGGCAATCGCCTTTGCCACATGCTCAACGCTTGCATGCTTCAGCGTCGCGCCAATCAGCACTGCCAGCTCAACTTCGTGATGCACCGCGCCTAACCCCTGCGGAATCGATAGCGGCTGGCGCATATCGCACAGCGCAGTTTCCGGCTTGATGAACAGTACCGGCTCAGTCGGCGTAGCGCTGCCCATCTCTTTAATATGTTTAGCGTAGTTACTGCCCACGCACACGACCTTACTTGCCGGAAAATCTAACAGTGCGCCCTGCCAGTTGTGATGCTGATACATACTCTTCCCCTGCCTGGTTGGTGAGCGGCGCCGACATCGTGCCAGCGCACGTCGTGATGGGTTTAGTGCTTACTGTGCCGCAAGTGCATCGGCCATGGTGCCAATACTGATAGCGAAATAATAGGATCGATTCCAGTGCATCAGAGTGCGGAAATTGTCATAAACCATGAATGAACGGCCGTCGCCATCTTCCGGGGTCACAATCCATGCCCGCTGTGCGCCGTTGCTGGCCGCATCGGGATTATTGGCCTGCACGCCCAGCTGCTGCCACTGCGCCACGGTTTTCGCCTGCGGCGTTTTCAGCCCGGCCAGCTGCGCATCAAAGTTGCCCGGCAGCGTCACTTCCACGCCCCAGCGCTGGCCCGCCTGCCAGCCTTCACGCTGCAGATAATTAGCGGTGGAAGCAAAGACATCATCAAGGTTGTTCCAGATATCGATTTTGCCATCGCCATCGCCGTCTTTACCATAAGTCAGGAAAGAGCTTGGCATAAACTGGCTCTGCCCCATCGCACCGGCCCACGAGCCCTTTAGATCGGCAGCGGACATCTGCTGCTGCTGAATGATTTTTAGCGCCGCCATCAGCTCTTTGGTAAAGAACGCCTCGCGGCGGCCCTCAAATGCCAGCGTTGACAGTGCGGAGACCACTTCCTCTTTGCCCTGGATGCTGCCGAACTGACTTTCCATAGCCCACAGCGCCACAATGTAATTGGCCTGCACGCCAGAAGCGGCAGCAATCGGCTGCAGCTGATTCTGATACTGCTGCAGATTCTCGCGCCCTTTATCGATCTTCGCCTGGGTGATCACCCGGCTGAGGTAGTCGTTAAGGGTGATTTTTTTCTCGAGCTGCCCGCGGTCGGATTTGATCACCCGATCAACAAAATGCACGCCGGTGAATGCCGTATCGATAGTGGCCTGGTCGATTCCCTGCTGGCGGGCCTGGGCTTTAAGCTGCTCCACGTAGGCCGGGAACTCTGCGGGATCCCGCCCCTGTTGCGCCAGGGTGCTACTGCTCGGGGTTGGCTTCAGGAAGCCACCGGAAGGTGTGGGGCTGGCTGCAGGTTTAGCTGCAGGTTCTGAGGTTTCGGGGGCCGGAGCGGCGTGGTTACTGGCGGCACAGCCAGCCAGGGCGACGGTGAACAGTAAAGTGTGCAGGGCTGACAGCTTCATGCGGCATCCTTTTTTTTACGCTCTCCACCGTCGAATTAAAACATCCAGGGGGGTTCTGAACGGTGGAGATATATTTGCAGATGAATCCTAATTAAACTTTTTTATCATTTTCCAGGTGCATCTTAAGCAGACTTTCTACCGGCGGCGGCATCTGTAAATAAAAGCCTTCATCACGCAGCGCCGCTTTCACTTTCTCGATATCCGCACCTACCAGCTTCTTACTGCCGTCAAGCGGCAGCAGCATTGCCAGCTGCGGTTTGCCGAACCCTTTCAGTAAGGCTTCGGGAACGCGGGAGAAATCGTCTTTTTTTTCGACATAAAGATAAGTCTGGTCACGCTGGGGACTTCTGTAGATCACACAAAACATATTTTTTACTCGAATTAACCGGGATGGTGGCTTGCCTGAATATTACAGTAACTATAACATGCTTGCAGAACTTCGGAATATTCACGGCTTTGATTAATCACCGTCTTGTGGGGTTGATTTAGCCGGGTAAGAAATAACAGGACTGAGCGGGACAGATGTCACAATCGCCAATCGAGTTAAAGGGCAGTAGTTTTACGCTGTCGGTCGTTCATTTGCACCACACCGATCCTGATACCGTGCGTCGGGCACTGGAGGAGAAGGTCAGCCAGGCTCCGGCCTTTCTGAAGAATGCCCCCGTGGTCGTCAACGTTTCGTCGCTTTCGCGCGAAGTTAACTGGCGGCTGATGCAGCAGGCTATTGTGGCGACAGGCTTACATATTGTTGGCATCAGCGGCTGCAAGGATGAGCAGTTAAAACGCATGATTGCGCGCTCGGGCCTGCCCGTCCTGAGCGAAGGCAAAGAGCAGAAGAAAAATGCTGAGGCAGCCGCACTGCCGGTGCCGGTTGCCCCGACTGAGCTACCTGCCACCAAAACCCGGATTATCTCCACACCGGTTCGTTCCGGGCAGCAAATCTATGCCAAAAACAGCGATCTTATCGTCACTAACAGCGTCAGCGCCGGTGCTGAACTGATCGCCGATGGCAATATCCATATTTACGGCATGATGCGTGGGCGTGCGCTGGCTGGCGCCTCCGGCGATAAAAATTGCCAGATTTTTTGTACCAGTTTATCAGCTGAACTGGTCTCCATAGCCGGTAACTACTGGATTATGGACCAGATCCCCGCTGAATTTTTCGGAAAAGCGTCGCGTCTTTGTCTCAAAGATGGCGCCCTGACTATACAAACATTGAACTGAGCCAGGCTCACGAGCCCTTTCTTTTCTTAAGGAAATTACTATATGGCACGCATTATTGTTGTTACATCGGGTAAGGGAGGCGTTGGTAAAACCACGTCCAGCGCGGCCATCGCTACCGGTTTGGCGCAGAAAGGTAAAAAAACTGTCGTTATCGATTTCGATATCGGTCTGCGTAACCTCGATTTGATTATGGGCTGTGAACGCCGTGTGGTTTATGACTTTGTTAACGTGATTCAGGGTGATGCCACGCTGAACCAGGCGTTAATCAAAGATAAACGCACCGAAAACCTGTTTATTCTGCCAGCGTCGCAAACCCGTGATAAAGATGCACTGACCCGCGAAGGCGTGGAAAAAGTGCTGAATGACCTCGGCAACATGGAGTTCGATTTCGTGGTGTGTGACTCCCCGGCGGGGATTGAAACCGGTGCCCTGATGGCGCTCTATTTCGCTGACGAAGCGATCATCACCACCAATCCGGAAGTGTCGTCAGTGCGCGACTCCGACCGTATTCTCGGAATCCTGTCCTCCAAATCACGTCGTGCGGAGAACGGCCAGGACCCGATTAAAGAGCATCTGTTACTGACCCGTTATAACCCGGGCCGCGTAAACCGCGGTGACATGCTGAGCATGGAAGACGTACTGGAAATTCTGCGTATTCCACTGGCCGGCGTGATTCCGGAGGACCAGTCCGTGCTGCGCGCCTCAAACCAGGGTGAGCCAGTGATCCTGGACGCTGAATCAGACGCAGGTAAAGCTTATGCCGATACCGTTGACCGTCTGCTCGGCGAAGAACGTCCCTTCCGCTTCATTGAAGAAGAGAAGAAGGGTTTCCTGAAACGCCTGTTTGGGGGATAAACCATGGCCTTACTCGATTTCTTTTTATCCCGTAAAAAGAGCACAGCCAATATAGCCAAGGAGCGGCTGCAGATTATTGTGGCGGAACGCAGAAGGGGCGACAGTGAGCCCCACTATCTGCCACAGCTGAAAAGGGACATTTTGGAAGTGATCTGCAAATACGTGAAAATTGATCCAGAGATGCTGAGCGTCAAGCTGGATCAAAAGGATGATGACATCTCTATTCTTGAGTTGAACGTCACCCTGCCAGAGACAGAAGCGGAAGCGGAAGACACACCGAAATGATCCCCAACCGTTCCTGATTTTCCCCTGCTATCGCAGCAGGGGAAAATTTCTTCGCGCGTTTAGTACGCCGCGAGCAGTTCGTTGATACCCTTTTCCAGCAGTTTCCCACGCCAGCCATCCACCAGCTCCGGCTTGGTCGTTTGTGGTTTCAATTTCCAGTACCAGCTCAGCAGCTGATTGATCTGACGGCGCGATGCCAGCAGTTCCTGACTGACGCCATGCTGTTCTGCCGCCTCCGCCACCAGGGCTTTTAACCCTTTGAAAACCTGCTTGTAGTTCGGATAGTCAACCAGATTTGGCAACGGCTGCGGTAGCTCTGCTTCGCTCAGTGCATTGGCCTGCGCCACCATCGCTACCAGCGCTTTACCGTGGAAACGGATCTCCTGCCCGGCCAGCCCCAGATGGTCCAGCTCGCCCAGCGAACCCGGCATAAAGCGGGCGACTTTCCACAGGTTCTCTTCGCGTACCACAAAGTTAACCGCCATATCTTTCTCGCGTGCCAGCTCAAGCCGCCAGGCAGCCAACAGGCGCAGCGCGGCCAGCTGACGTGGGCGCAGCTGCCAGGCATTGGTGATTTCACGCCAGGCATCCTGCGGGTCAAGCAGCGTAGTGCGGCGCTTGCACAGCAGCTGGCACTCATCCAGCGCCGCGTCCATCTGCCCTGCTGCTTCGGTCTCTGCCATCAGCTTATGCGCAATCGGCAGCAGATAGAACACGTCAGCAGCGGCGTACTGGCACTGTTTTTCGGTTAGCGGGCGCGCTATCCAGTCAGTACGTGACTCGCTTTTATCCAGCGCAATGCCGGTAAAGGACTCAACGATCGTCGCGAAGCCGCACGACAGCGGGCGGCCGCTAAAGGCAGCGAGGATCTGCGTATCGATCATCGGCTGCGGCAGCACGCCAAACTCGTGATGGAATACTTCGAGGTCTTCACTCCCGGCATGCAGGAATTTGATGCACTGTGCATCGACCAGCAGATCGCGGAACGGTGTCCAGTCGGTGATCGGCAGCGGGTCGATCAGTGAAATAGTCTCCCCGTCGAACAGCTGGATTAAACCGAGACGTGGGTAGTAAGTACGGGTACGGACGAATTCAGTATCCAGAGCCAGCGCAGGAACCTGACGGGCGCGCAGGCAGACCTCGGCCAGCGCCTCATTGGTGGTGATCATGGTGTAATTCAAATTTGTATTCTCTCGCCACAGGGGCCATTGCCCTGTAGTCAGCTGGCGTTAACAATAAAAATGCCGGGTAACCCGGCATTGTACGTTAGCAGGAAAAGCCATTGGCGATCAGCCTGTGGGCTGGGCCGTCTTGATGGCTTCCTCGCGCAGTTCGCGACGCAGTATTTTGCCGACGTTGGTCTTCGGCAGCTCATCACGGAACTCAACAATTTTAGGAATTTTATATCCTGTCAGATGCTTCTTGCAGTGAGCCAGCAGTTCATCTTTCGTCAGTGACGGATCCTTCTTCACCACGCAGATTTTCACCATCTCACCCGCGACATCATTCGGCACGCCAATGGCGGCTGCTTCGCGCACTTTTGGGTGCAGCATCAGCACATCCTCGATCTCATTAGGATAAACGTTGAAACCGGAAACCAGAATCATATCTTTTTTACGATCGACAATACGCAGGAAACCTTCGTGGTCAACGGTAACAATATCACCGCTGCGAAGCCATCCATTTTTTAAAACTTCATCGGTTGCATCAGGGCGCTGCCAGTATCCCAGCATCACCTGCGGGCCTTTAATACAGAGTTCGCCCGGTTCACCTTCCGGCACTTCATTCCCGGCTTCGTCCACCAGCATGATATCGGTAGAGGGCACCGGTAAACCAATGCTGCCGTTATGGCAGGTAATGTCATACGGGTTGACCGATACCAGCGGGGAGCATTCTGTCAGGCCGTAACCTTCCAGCAGATAATGGCCGGTCAGCTTCTCCCAGCGCTCGGCCACCGCCTTCTGCACCGCCATGCCGCCACCGGCGGATAAACTCAGCGTTGAGAAATCGAGCTGGTTGAACGCGGCATCGTTAAGCAACGCGTTAAATAGCGTGTTAACGCCGGTGATCGCGGTAAAGGGATATTTCGCCAGCTCTTTTACCAGGCCCGGAATATCACGTGGGTTGGTGATCAGCAGGTTAGCGCCGCCCAGCTCGATAAACAGCAGGCAGTTCACCGTCAGCGCGAAAATATGGTACAGCGGCAGCGCGGTGACCACGGTATGTTCACCCGCCTTAAGCAACGAGCCATAGGTCGCCTTGGTCTGCTCAAGGTTAGCCTGCATGTTGCGGTGCGTCAGCATGGCGCCCTTGGCGACACCGGTAGTGCCGCCGGTATATTGCAGGAAAGCGAGATCGTCATTGATGATCTCCGGCTTAACATACTCCAGCTGCGCCCCGCTGTGCAGCGCCTGACGGAACGAAATCGCTCCGGGGAGATAATATTTCGGCACCATTTTTTTGATGTATTTGACGACGAAATTGACCAGCGTACCTTTGGCCGGTGAGAGCTGGTCGCCAAGGCGCGTCAGGATCACGTGCTTAACCTGGGTTTTCGCCACCACTTTTTCCAGCGTGTGGGCAAAGTTGGAGACAATCACAATCGCACTGGCACCGCTGTCATTCAGCTGATGTTCCAGCTCTCGCGGGGTATACAGCGGGTTAACGTTCACCACAATCATGCCAGCACGCAGGATGCCGAACAGGGCAATCGGGTACTGCAGCAGGTTTGGCATCATCAGCGCTACGCGGTCGCCCTTTTTCAGCCCCAACCCCTGTTGCAGATAGGCGGCAAATGCGCGGCTGCGCGCATCCAGCTGACGGAAGGACATGCTCTGCCCCATATTGATAAATGCCGTTTGCTCAGCGTAACGCAGCGCCGCGTGCTCAAACAGTTCGATCAGCGACCGGTAGCGATCGGGGTTAATATCAGCAGGTACATCAGCGGGGTAGCGGTTTAGCCAAACCTTATGCAAGGAATCACCTCGAAAATTATTATTTGTTGTCATCGCAGCCTCGACCGATCGGCATCTGTTAACATTATTTTAACTCAGCGTACCAGTTTGCTCAGGTCTCTGTTTTGAGGTTGCGAAGCCCATCACTAAATTTCTCTCATCCGGAGAGAATCAATAAAAAACGGCATATCGCCAGCGGCTGGCAGATATGCCGTCGTCAATGTTTACGCGCTGTGGCTACTCGGTGAGAATGGTCTGCACTTGCGCCGGGCCGGTGTTGTAGTAACCCCACGGGGCCGGGCCCCAGTAACCTCCGCGGTGGCGGCCGTTGCCAGGGCCATACCAGATCCACGGGTCGATAGGCTGCGGCGGCGTAACGATCTGCTGGCTCATATGCCAGCGCTGATAGCCGGTCACACTCACCACCACGAAGCTATACTGCGCCTCGCCAATCTTGCCTTTCTCAGTGCCCTTGATCGGCCCGACCACGGTGACCATCTGGTTATTGAAATCCACCGGATCGAGGAAACCGTTCACGTCAGCAAAGATACGGCCAATAGAGGCGCTGCCAAGAATTGGACGCGCCCCGTCATCAAGGCGCATGGCGGCAATCTCCAGCCGCGTCGTACCGTTGCGGTTGTCGACTTTGATGACTTTCCCGCCAAAGCGCGACTCCTGACCAACAAACAGTTCTGGCGCACTTAACACCCGCACCAGATCCTGCTGGGGCGTGGGCGAGGAGCCTTTAACTGAATCCGGCACGGTGACACAGCCGCTGAGCAACAGCGACACCAATAACAAACCACTTAACTGCCAGATACTCGGTTTACGCATTAAGATTCTCCCTGGTTTATGCTACTTCGACTGCATCCCATTTAAATAGTTGCCGACGGCTACTCGCGACCCGGTAATTTTTTCCACGCCACTTCATTACGCAGGTAAGTCGGCTCTGCGTGTTCAGAAGCCACGGTCTGCCCGGCGGCCAGCGCCTGCCCGGCCAGCGGCAACATATCTTCTGCGCGCGGTAGCGTCACATCAGTAACGGTTAAGCTCAGCGGGCTGTTTTCTGCCAGCTGCGGCCATGCCTGCCAGCCGGTGCCAACGCAGGCCCATTCACCACTTAGCTGCGCCATACGCGCCGCGGCGGCTTCCGGTTTCAGCACCGCTTCGCTCTGCTCACCGTGCCAGACGCCCTGCTCATCGCGCTGATATTCTGCCCAGTAAACTTCGCCCATGCGTGCATCAATCGCGGCCAGCACGCGGGAAGCCCCATGCAGACGCCATGCGCTCTGCGCCATGGTTTGCAAGGTGGAAACGCCAATCAGCGGCAGGCTGGCACCCAGCGATAATCCCTGAGCGATGCCAATGCCAATGCGCACGCCGGTAAAGCTGCCGGGGCCACGCCCGAATGCCAGCGCATCCAGTTCGCTTAATGCCACCCCGCCCTCGCGCAGGATCTGCTGCACCAGCGGCAGAATGCGTTGCGTATGTTCACGCGCGCAGAGTTCAAAGTGGGCTAACGTCTGACCGTGGTTCAGCAACGCAACCGAACAGGCTTCTGTCGCCGTATCAATAGCTAAAATTCGCGTGGACATCACAACCTCAGGGGGAGAAAAATTTTCGGCGCGCATCATAGCATACTGCCGCCGGATCCATTACTGCTTGTCGCTGGCTTAAGAAACGCCACGGCCTTGTCTAAATCTCGGGTACGCGGCGTCGGCGGCAAACTGTTAACGAAAACCGCGCCGTAGGGGCGCATCACCAGGCGGTTATCACAAATAACCAGCACGCCGCGATCGTCAACATCGCGGATCAGACGGCCTACCCCCTGTTTAAGGGTGATCACCGCATCCGGCAGCTGCACTTCATCAAACGGATCGCCGCCGCGCACCTTGCAGTCTTCCATACGCGCTTTTAGCAGCGGATCGTCCGGCGAGGTAAACGGCAGCTTGTCGATAATCACCAGCGACAGGGCATCACCGCGCACATCCACCCCTTCCCAGAAGCTGCTGGTTGCCACCAGCAGGGCATTACCCGCCGCGACAAACTGCTTAAGCAGCTGGCCTTTGCTGGTTTCGCCCTGCAGCAGCACGGGTAAGGTCAGCATGGCGCGAAACTCTTCCGCCAGCTCGCGCATCACCTTGTGCGAGGTACACAGGAAGAAGCAGCGCCCGTTGTTGGCTTCAATCAGTGGGCGCAGCATGCGTGCCAGCTGGCGCGTCCCGCCGGGTTGATTTGGTGAGGGCAGATTACGCGGCACGCACAGCAGCGCCTGGCTGGCGAAATCAAACGGACTGTTGAGGATCAGCGTCTCTGCCTGGCCGACGCCAAGGCGGTCGACAAAGTGGGTCATCTGCTCATTCACCGCCAGCGTTGCCGAGGTAAAGATCCAGCTGGCCGGACGCTCATCCATCACTTCACGGAAGCGATCGGAGACCGAGAGCGGCGTCAGCGCCAGCACAAAGTGGCGCGAGTTGCACTCATACCAGTAGCTGAAGCCCGGCTGCGAAACATCTTTCAGGCGCTTTAAACGCCCGCGGTAGAGCGCGGCGCGCTCAAAGGCGGCATCCAGCAGTGCAGAGCGCCCCAGCGAGAGTTTCGCCACGTCGTAACAGAGTTCCAGCGCATCATCGAGCAGCAGCAGCGCGCGCTGAATCTGCTGATTACTCAGTAAATCGCGCAGGTTGCCGCGAAAACCGGGGTCGCCCAGCGCGATGCGGAAATCTTGGGCGCACTGCGCCAGCCTGTCGGCGGATTTTTGCAGCTGCTGGACGTCACGGATCTCGGTACGGTAGGCAATATTGATGTCTTTCGCCAGGTCAAGCAGCTGGCGGCTGGAGAGCTGCTGACCAAAATACTGGCTGGCAATATCCGGCACCTGATGCGCTTCGTCGAAGATCATCACGTCAGCATCCGGGATCAGCTCCGCAAAGCCCCCCTCTTTCACCACCATATCGGCGAGAAACAGATGATGGTTGACCACCACCACATCGGCATCCATCGCTTTACGGCGGGCTTTAACCACGAAGCAATCTTTATACTGCGGGCAGTCGCTGCCAAGGCAGTTATCGTTGGTACTGGTGACCAGCGGCCAGATGGTGCTGTCTTCCGCCACGCCACCGCAGGTGCTGATATCGCCATCGACGGTTTCGTTTGACCAGCCGCGCAGGTGAACGAGATCGCTCATCGCCTGCACCGCCAGTTCACCACCGGCCATCGACTGCTGTTCCATGCGTTCCAGACACAGATAGTTGGAGCGCCCCTTCAGCAGGGCCACGCTGCCTTTGAACTTCAGCGCTTTGGCGACCGTCGGCAGGTCGCGGCTGTAAAGCTGGTCCTGCAGGGCTTTTGAACCGGTCGAGACGATCACTTTCTTCCCGGAACGCAGTGCCGGGGCAAGATAGGCATAGGTTTTACCGGTGCCGGTACCGGCCTCGACCACCAGTTCGCTCTTGCCCTCAATCGCCCGGGCCACGGCGGCGGCCATCTCCCGCTGTGGTTCACGCGGCCTGAAGCCGGGTATAGCCTGCGCCAGGGCGCCGTCTGCTGCAAAATCGTCTGCCACACATCCTCACTGCCGGAAAAAAACACCTGTAATTATGTCAGTATCCACCGGTCTGAGCCACCCTTAAGGTGACAAGCCGCCTGAATCTGTGCCAGTCTGTCTGCGTTTAAAAGTATCAGTAATAAAGGAATGCACATGACCATCGAACGTATTGACCCAGAGCACCGCATGTCGGAAGCGACAACTCACTAAAAATTCAGTTAGTTAACCCCATTCTGGCGCGCTCACACGTCCAGCAATGAGAAAACATGCAAAACCTTGTAAAGTGATTCAAACCTTTGCGTGTCCCAAATTCGCCCCATCAAATCGCCGGCCCGTTGAAATCGTAATGCTGCGTAATCGTCAGCACCACGGTGCCGATCACAATCACCTCGCTCAATGCCTCTCCTTCAATCGCATCACCATCGGGAGTTATGATCGCCCTGCCCATCGTCTTCCCGATCGCCACCTCTCCGAAAATCTCGTAGCAAATCTCCGAGCCGCCGCCCGGTGTCACTGAGCGGTCAATGACGTACTGCAGGCCGCCGAACTCAACGAGCGAAGTTGCAGATGGGTGCGGGATGAACAGGCGGTTCAGGCAGATGCCGTCTTCGATGTAGTCAACTGCTGGAGATGGAAAGCCCATCAGACCCCCCCATTGTTCGGATTGAACAGCAGGAAAGTCCGGCGCTCACCTTCCTCAGTCGACACGTCTTTGAATGTGCTCTGATAGTGCTCAATCCAGCGGTTAGCTTCAGCAAGCGACCATTCATAGTTGACCTGCGCCAGCGCTGCGACAAAGTCAGCCGTGTTCACTGTGCGCCGCCCGCTGGCAGCAATCTGTATGCTCGCCCGGAACGCCGCCGGGATGTCGTCTCTTCTTCCCATGATTACCTCGATACTGTTTGGATATACAGTATTATTTGATCATGTGGCGGGAATGATCAACTGGGTTAGTCGGGGAAAATTGTCAGGATGATGATTGGGAAGAGTAAAAACCAGCTGATGTGGGATTGGTCATGCCATCCGATCATGACATAATGAGAAAGTTTACGAAATCTTTACTAAATCCAATGGGAATTCTCTTGAAACATAGAAAGGACATTGATGCCCTGAGGGCAATTGCAGTGGTTGCAGTCGTTGCGTTCCACTTCAACTCTGAAATATTACCAGGTGGTTTTGCGGGCGTTGATGTGTTTTTTGCCATCTCCGGCTATCTGATGACATCCATTATAAGCAAGGGAATATCTAATCAAAACTTCAGCGTAATTTCATTCTATGCGTCTAGGTGTAGGAGAATTCTACCCGCATTATCTGTTTTGTGTATAAGTCTTGTAATATTTGGATGGTTCAGGCTTGCGCCACTAGACTATCTCCAACTGATAAAACACTCTTTATCTAGCATGCTTTTTATCTCTAACTTCATTTACTGGGGAGAGTCTGGGTATTTCGATCTTACCTCTCACGAAAAGTGGCTTCTCCATACATGGTCTTTGTCGGCAGAGTGGCAGTTTTATTTGGTTTACCCAATAGCTATGATTTTGCTCTCAAAATTAATAAAATCAAAGAATATCGGAATTTCACTTATTTTATTTGGTGCTTTATCTTTCTTCTTTGGGTTATATTCATCAATACACTGGCCGACTGCATCATACTTCTTGTTGCCGTCTAGGGCTTGGGAGATGGTTTTTGGTGGAATAGCTTTCTTTTTGCAGAATAAAATAAGAGCCCATGATTCAAAAAAATTACACTATCTAGGTTTGTTATTAATATTTACATCTGTATTCATAGTTAGTTCGGAGGATGTCTGGCCGGGATATATGGCATTGCTTCCTGTTATTGGTGCTGTTTGTTATCTTACTGCTAATCATGATGGATATATCACAAAACTTAAGCCTGTGATATTGATTGGGAGATGGTCATATTCTATTTATTTATGGCATTGGCCTGTGGTGGTTTACTGCTATCTAAACAAAATCGAAATGGGAATTATAGTTGGGTTGATTATATCAATCATATTTGGTTTTCTAAGCTATGAATTAGTAGAAAAACGCAGAAGCAACAATCTGTTATTCGTTCCAGTCTTCTCTTTAGTAATGTGCTTTGCCGTGTTCGCAAACGGTGGTTATGCATTTCAGATGCCAAGAGCGATTTACAATACCGCAATGATGGATCCAAGCAGTAAAGACTATGGTGATTTCACTTGGAAAAACATTAAAAAGATAAACACTGATTTTGATTCGTCGGATGATAATAGGAAGGTTCTTATTATTGGTGACTCGATGGCAGCGGATTTTGTAAACGTATTGTACTCCTCGGCTGTAATTAACAGCATGCAGTTAAGGTCTAGGCTTGTTCCTTCAGATTGTGCATCTTTCTTTTTGGATCAGTCTCAGAGGGATGAGTTGTACAAGGTTTCATGGGATATTAGAACTGGGAGGACGACTAAGGCTCTATGTGACAATGAGATTGAGGCGATCTATAGTGATGAGATTGTCAAGCAGGCTGATGTTATAATTGTCGCAATGAGTTGGAGAGAGTACGCACTACCATTCATTAGGGAATCAATTGACAACTTGAGGAAGGTATCAAGCGCTAAGATCGTCCTTATCGGAAATAAGAATTTTAGCGACAGACTACCCAGAATAATTTATAAGGCATATTATGAAAAAAAGGACGCGGAACGACTTGCGTTTGATTATTCAAATTTGCAGTTTAAAATTAGCGATCAGCTACGATTAATTTCCAATGAGTATAAATTAGTTCAATTCATTGATATAAAAGACAAGATCTGCAATCGTTCAGAAGGCGCCTGCACTGCTTTTTATGATAAGTTCCCAATTATTTATGATGACATGCACGCAACAAAAAAAGGGATTCAGTTTATCAAGGAAAAGATAGAGTCTGACATTTCTAAAATATAGAAAGAACGGGCCTCACCAGAGGCCCTGTTAATTTTAAATGACGCTAATCACTTCCCCAGAGATCATTGCAGTGATGCTCTGCCCGCCAGTAGGCTCCCCCTTAATAACTATCTGCATCCTTCCAGTATCTGAAAGCGCATACAAATCCGCCCCATCAGTAGCACTGTAGAAGGCATAGTTATTAACCGTTCTTGATGCTGCTGCTGTAGTGTCAGATATCGTGCTGCCAATCAATGAAGTTTGACCTACCCTCTCCAGTATTCCAGAAAGACCACTAGCCCTTCTTATTGAAGCGGAAATCTTATAGGTGTGTCCATCATACCCTCGAAGAGAGCTATCTTGTGAAAATCTCATGATTGCTGTTGCAGAAGATATGGCTTGAGTTGCATTCAAGCCAGTGAAGGAGAAGCTGGTAAATGATGAGTCGCTCAATGAATTGTTGTAGAATCTACTAACCTTTAATGATTTGAGGTAATAGGTGCCATTAACAATTATCGGCTGCTGCATTCTGGTATTTTGCTGAATATCAAGCTCAGGGAAGTTATAAAGATCAAGATTAACGTTTACAGTTCCCACAGCTCTATCCTTAACATTGATAGTTATTGGAAACGCTGTTTTATTTGAAACAATCCTTATGGATGAATTCCTGTCTATAGTTGAATCAATAGTAATTACAGGTGAAGATTCAGCAATGGAGTTACCATGTATCTCAAGTGACTCGACGAGCCCTGTTATGAAAAACCTAGATTCTTCCGTATAATTACCATGAATCTGTGTTCCTGCGCAGTTGTTTATTTGAACCTGACCAACCTCGATTGTTCCGGTAAGGGAGGTTCCGACCACCTGCATTGCCACTAATGCGCCACTTGTATGCGCGCTGACTAAAGGTTTATCCAGTGTTAATACGTTACCTGAAATTCCAATGATGTAAGGGGCTTCAAGGTTCGTCCCGCCCTGAATTTCAACAATGTCGTAGATACTAAAGCCAGAAGCTGAAGAGACATTTATTGTTGTGTCTCCAATTGCCGCAGCTGACGATAGCGTAGTACGGACACCGCCAATTGAGCATGCCACTTTGTTTGAGGCTCCGCCGATGTAACCATCTAACTTAATCGAGTTATAACGCGCCCTAACGCCGTTTGCTGTTACTGTAGCGCCGCTTGTTCTAGACTGCGTGTGCCCTTTCCAGTGCGAGACAAGTGAGCATATATCTACATTGGAAAGCCTGTGCCCCACGGACTTGTAGCTAATTTCTGAGTAATGCGCGGTACAGACACTACGTGATGCTGCGCTCGACCCGTTACCGTCAATGTTTCCGTCAAGCATGAACCCGCCAACTTCCTGGTAGAAGTGCAGTTTATCCCTGTTGCGATCGCGAGGGTCAATACCGAGATGGTGCATCGAGATGCCGGAGGTGGTAGATACAAGTGTGGTGCTGTCCCAGCCAGCCCCCCAGAAACGGAACGCCCGCTTATCAACATCCAGATTGAAAGAGCCAATTTGATACACACCAGCAGGGAATGAGAGGCTGCGAACGATAGCCTGTGCGCGTGCTACTCGGTTTCCTTCATCGACTGCTGCGACGTTCTGAACATCTGTCCCGCCAAAGTCAAAGGATGAATAGTTCATATCTGACTTGCAGATTAAGTTAGCGTATTTCCCCCCTGGCAAGGAAAGGCTGTATGTCGTTGTGTCTGCTGTTGATGAAATGATCCATTCCGACCTGCCTTTTACACCATACCGGTTTGCAAATGTAGCGACATGCAATCCGTCCGGGATACCTGAAAAGTTTTTAGACAAAAGCAGTGAGACACTTTCGATGATATAAAGCCGCTTGAGTAATGCATCAGATACAGTTGAGTCTAGCGGGTCGCCCACAAGAGATGAGCCTGAAGACGCAGCCAGTGTAACTTTCGTCTGCTTGGAATCCAGAGCGGCCTGCACGGTTGTAGCTGATCCAGTTTCATTACTTGCGCCAATCTGCGTAGCTCCAGTCTGGAGCCCAAGTTGGGCCAGCACGTCATCATTTAGCTGGATCCAGTTGGATAGGGTGCTAGCTGGCTCACCTGAAAGAACCAGGGAATAGCCGAGGTCATTGCGCTTGGCAATGTCACCTTCTTGTGCTGAAAGTGCCAGCATTTCAGCCTGGCTGTTTACAACAAACACTTCAGACAGTGCAACGGCAGGGATCATCGATACTGGGATTTTCCCTTCTGAATCCAGGATGACGAAATCAGAAATAGATTTGACTGATACGTCACCATTAGAATCAAAAAGAGGAACAGCCCCTGCCCTTTGTGAACTTTCTGGAAGTTCAGAAAGTTGCTCGCCAACAGGCACCCTCATTGTGCTTTCGATTGCAGAGGACGCTGCAGAACCTGCTTCTGCTGCTGATTGTGCAGCACTCGTTGCTGACTCACTGGCAGATATAGATAATTCGTTCACAACTGATTCAGCTGATACAGCAACTTGTGCCGAAGATGCTGCGGCAACTGCGGACGCGGCTGCTTGTGCTGCATAGTCGGGCGCGTTGTTTAATTTGTCCGCGCTCAGCTTTGCCTGCGCCGCTGCAATTTCAGCGATCGTGGCGTATTTTTTTGCATTATTAGTGTCAGAAATAGACATAATTAATTCCCAATGGCTGTAATCGATGCGTTCGTTAGTTCAGTGGCTGAAAACCTCCACCACCTCAATGTGTTTTTATTTGAATAATCGAATGTGAGTATTCCGGGGTTTACGCCAGATAAAGAAGCTCCGCCAGAGGTTACCCCAATGCAGTTATTAGGGAATGGTGTTGGGAAAGAAACGGTGCCAGTGGTACCATTAGTTGGCAAGGTTATTTGGAAAGTCTGAACAATAAATCCATTTGGCATTCTGAAGTATTTTTCACCAGATGTGAAAAATGACATATCTGGTATTTGTCCGGTTGAGTTTCCAACATCTCTCTGCGAAGCATCGCCCAGGTCTTTGTAAATATTTACACCATCCCCATAAATTTTCGCTGAGTACCCGGTTTTCACAGATACGCCTGAACCTGCTGCGGTTTTGCAGATTACGGAGAAGTTACCCGAGCACATGTTGACAATTGACCAGGTGCGGACCCATGCAGGAAGCACGATATTAATATTCGCCGTTAGGGTGCCGGTGAGTACAATTCTGTCTTTAGCAGCCTGGATAGATGATAGAACAACGCTGGATGAAGTAAGTCCACTCAAGGTCGTCGTGCCATATGCAATGCCCGGCACCCATCCAGTGCTTGCTCCCGTGGAGGATTCCGGATTAGCAGTGTTTGCCTCCAGCGTGTTGAGCCATGACCCGGAATAGTTGGATGCCTCTACAACGGCACCTTTTGGGTAGCCATTTATTGCAGTCGAGAAATCAGCGTTGAAGGGGTACGACATCCCGGCATCGTTCCACTGCTGCTTCAAGCTTACTGAATAAAGAATACCGTTCATATCTTTGCCAGACGGTGGTATGCCTCCGGCACTAAGAGGCTGCATTGTTACATCAGGAAAGCCCTTATCAAAAGTTGCTGTTCCTGAATTATCGGTGGATGTGCTGGAGTCTGTGGCGATCGCATTGCGCAGGCCATTTACGCCAAACGCCTTAGTGGTGCGTGACGGATTGTCTGAAGAATTCATTCTATACCTGCTGAACGATATTGACGGTGACCCCAACAGGGGCAGGGAGTGCGCCGGAACTTTGCACAATCGCAAGCTCAGCGTTTGATAATTGGAATTCGAACACGTAGCTCATCGTCATTCCGCCATCATTCCTGACATAGCAGCGGCCACTGTCACCAAACATGAACGTCAGTAGCTTGTTCATATTGGGGATCGTACAGTCAGATATGTTCGCTGCAGCTTTCATCATGATGAGCTTGCGGTACACGTCATTTGTCAGTGTTACGGTCGATGTGAGCAGTGCGCCAGAATAAAACGGCGCCTGGTTAAATGGCTGAGGGTCATCGACGAGAATTGGCTCAGACGACGCCTCGCCGAATCCGAAATAAATCTGATTTTCTGTCACCGTCAGCTGTCGGCTGACAACCACGATTTTCCCCCACACATCCAGCCCGTAAGTGTCGGCTGTTTCTATGTTCCAGATGACGTCATAGAAATCATCCAGGAAGCCGTCTATGCCGATTGCCTCATTGAATGAGTAGATGAGTGATTTCAGGTTCGGGCTGTCGGCATACTGCGTCAGGATTGTATCCGCGACGTTTATCATGCCAGTGTCACCGAAATGTTTGATGAGTCCAGCGTGGGCACTTCATCAATGCCGAACGATACTGAGGTGCCGTAGGTGGTTCCGTTGCGACTCAGCGTGATACTGAAGATATCGACGTTATCAGTGTCGACGGCCTGTACGCCTGAGTAATAACGCCCGGCGTAGATGGTCGAGCCAATCCTTGCCCGAGTGCCGCCGTCCTCGCCATTGAACGCGCTGAGGACGGCGGTCCTAACTCTGGTTTCGATGTCACCCGGCAGCGAGTTGTTGTTTGCCAGCTCAACCTTCACGTATACGCTGACTGCGACAGGCGTTTGCCATTTAATTTCGTACTCAGGGTAGGGTTGGACGTAATTGACCGTGTCTTGCACCGTGTAAGTGGTGTTGCCGTTCATATCGGGGCCGGGGTTCAGCTTCTGGAATATCGCGTTAGCAATATCAGAAGCGGCCCCGCCGTAGGCAGCGACATAGAGAGAGTGTGGGAGCAGCGTGTAATCCGAAGTGCCCTTTTCTACCGCTGTGCCGCTGTTGTTCTGTGTTACGTAGGCATCAGTTACACCCGGCACTGAAAGCACGTTGGCATAAATCGCGCCGAGCTGATTATTGGCATTCCCCGCAACCGACTGGCGGCGTCGATACTCAAAGTTTGCCCTGCTTTCCACGTCATTACCCAGCACGCCAGCAGCGGCATTGGTGATGCCAGACCAGCCCGTGATAGCCCGATAGATGCTGTTTAGCGCGCCGATTGGGCACGCGATCGGGCCTGTCGCCTGATTCTGGAATACAACATCAATACTACCGCTGGATGGGATAGTGGCGTCAGCCAGAGATGCGTAAATATATCCGCTGCTGTCGGTGGCAAGACTTCCCGCCGGAATAATTGTGCCGACAAGCCCGGTGCAGGTTGCTGTCACCGTTGTGCCGATAGCGGCGATTCGGTCGATAAAGTAAATCTGGCCTATGGCGTCCTGCATGCGTCCTTCCGCATAGTCAGGGTTAATCTGATTAACCAGCCACGCCAGCGCATCGTTTTTGTCGCCGATGATTGCCGTGTCGCTCATTGCAATCTGGCCTTGCGGAGTAGTGAGGCTTTTGCTCATCCCTCCACCCATCGCCGTATCCAGATCCGTCAGGCGTCCATTCAGGATATCAATCTCATCCGGTACGGCGATGCCTATGTCTGAAAGGGTGACGGAGGGGACGGCTGTGGTTACTGTTACGTCAGACATTGATACCTCAGAATTGAATGTTTGATGTAATGTTGTTCGTATCTGTCAGGGTCATAACACCAGATGCAGCACGGGATACCTTCCCTACTGTCACGGTGCAAAACGCTGACTGGACGTAAGGAAGTTTTTTGGCTTCGGTTGCCATCTTCGTTGCGATCAGCTGAGTGCCGGGCCACTTGCCGAGGATTCTCTCGTAGTACGGAATGCCCAGCCTGGTGTCGTACCAGCACTCGCCGAGGAATGTCGAGCAGGCGCATGCGGCGTCTTGTGCAACTGCGTAAGGGTTTGAGGTAATGCCGATATTCCCTGAGTCGTCGAGCGAGATGTCCCACTTTTCGACGTTGAGCAGAAAGCTTTTTGTGAGCATGTAAACTCCGGGCAATAAAAAACCCGCCGGGGCGGGTTATGGATTTGGCTGGCTGGTATTTGAGCTTCCTGACTCCACGCCGCCATGGGTGTGAGTGCTGAGGTTAACTCCATTCCCTGTGACCTCTCCGGTGGCGGTGATGCTGCCGCCGAATGTGGCGTTGCCGGAGTAGCTTCCAGATCCCTGCGTGAGTTGCCCATTAGCCTCAATCACCGGAGAATTCAGGGATATTTTTGTATCGGCGTTAACCTCAACAATCGGCGCCGTCATCGTGACGGTGAGCGGGGAGACAATATCAATGCCGTCATTAGCAAACTTCACGTACTGCACCGGGTCGCCGTTGAGCGCACCACCGAGATATATCGCATCAGAGTAGCTGTGCGTGCGGTTAGAGCCGGGCAAAGCAGGTTCCCGAGTCTGCTTCACTGCGCTGATATCACGATCGCAGATTGCGATCAGGCCAATATCTCCAATCACTGGCGGCATGATCACCGCGCTGGCGCCTCGCTGCAGCCTCCACACCGGAACGCCGTGGATTGGCTGATTTGGTATGCGGTCGCCGCCCCCGGTGAAGCCATCCACCATCGGCGTCACGGACACCACCTCTCCCGCCTCATCGACTTTCGTCACCACGGCAAGGGTAATGAATGCATGGCCCATCAGAAACTGCCGCATGAGATGCTTTTGCGCGTTGGAGTCGGTCGAAGTGTCTTCTGGCCTTGTCGTATAGAGGGTCATTACTGCCTCACTGTTAACTGGCCTATAGAGGCGTAAACGATGGTTGCCCACGGCCCGCCCTCTGTCCATGAAGACAGGTGGTGTGTGGCTGACTGTATCGTGTAAATCCCGCTGCCATTGGGTAGTGAGGTTTCCAGCTGTATCTTCCTGCCGCGCAGAATCAGGTCACTGTAAACGCACTGGAATGTTATCCCGGTGCGGGTGAATATCGGATATCCGAGCAGCCCGGTTGCTGGCGAAATTAGCGGGATAGTGTCATCAACGTTTCCACTCTGCGGCCAGATGTAGATGGCCCCGAGACGAAAGTCGATGTTAATTCCGGCCAGTTCCGCTACCTGGTGAATCTGAGAAATCGGGTCGCCAGTGAAGTAAGGGTTTTCAACCTTCGCGCTAACGCCGCTATTCACGACCGTGTAGCCTATCCCTGCCGCAATTGACTGGATAATCTCTGCCACGCTCGCCACACCTTCCCGGCTGAATGGGGGTGCGGTTATCGACTGGTCGAATCCTGTTGAGAACGCACTTATGATTAGTGGGGCATCAGGCATCTGATTCAGGTCAGCAAAACAGCTGGTGATTGAGCCGACAAAAATTGGCTTGTCGTCAGCCCACACTTTCATCAGGTTCTGCTTTGAACCGTTGTACTGAATGCCCTTGTAGCTCAGGGCGGCCATGTTGTTCAGGCTTAGACCAAATATTCTGGCCTCCATGTTGGTGCCTGCAATACCACCATAAGCGCCTATCTCGACTTCTGCTTTGTTGTTAGCAATAGTAAGAGTGCTATTACCCTGGTCATCGAAAGCGCCTTCTTTCAAGGTGAATTGAAATTTCAGGGTGCGCTTTTTGTACGTCATTGCGCTACCTCTTCTGCGGTGAGATAGAATAGCTTGAAGCGGGTGCCAAGCTCGTCATAAGACGGGTCCAGAGAGCCTTTTGTGTCTGCGAACACCAGATCGCCGCTGAATTTCAGGTGTGGGTAGCGGACAATTTTATTCCCGTTCAGGCAGAGAATGCCCTGAGCTATCCAGGTGTTGTTCACGCCGATATCCATAAACATGCCAGTCGAGCGCTGTACGATGCGCAGCGTGGTTGCCTGCCCGTTCAGCGTTACGTTTACTTCCTGCGCTTTGAGTGGTTTCAGTGAGATGTTCTGCATCAGGTGATACTCGCTGCGAATTCTTTTACCGTGGCTGACAAGTTATTAATCGCCGACGTGGCTGCGCCATTAACCGCGCTGGTAACACCGGATGTAGCGTTGCCCACCGAGGTGCTGACGGATGTCGCCACGGAAGTTGCCGCGCTGGATACTGAGCTTTTCAGTCCGGAAAGTGCGCCTTTTACATCGTCCAGTGTCGAATTTGACGCGGTGGAATTGGCTTTCTCTGTCACCACGCTGGCTGCCTTGCTGGTGCCGTTCTGCGTGGTATCACTGTTAGCTGTTGCGTTTGTCAGTGTCACTTCAGCCTCCTGCAAGACCGCCTGAAAAATTGCCTCAACAACCAGCAGCGTGACATCGCGATCTGACGTCCGGTAGTTGTAACGGACAAGGTCGTAATCTTCGTAAGTGGTGTCTGGCGTCTCGATGTCATACACCTGAGCATCGGATACCATTGCGTCAAGAGCCGCCAGCATGTCCGTGCGACTTGTCAGTGTGAAGTTGGTCAGGTTAGGGATGCTACCGCTGAACCCAGTCCATCCTTCCAGCGTGAAAAGCACTCGGATAACCGGGGGACGCTTCACTTTGTTGAAAGAGTTATAAGAGCCGTTTTCAATCGGCGCGGATACGATCGCAGCGTCAACACCATACTCAATGCCAAGGAATGATGTGGGTGACAGTGCTGCCGCGCCGGACTTGAGATAAATTCCATAGCCCGGCGACAGCACGCTGTTGATGATTGAGAAGATATTTCCGCTACCCAGAGCACTGAGTAGCGTTGTTTCATTGAGAGAAAAGGCCATGATTACCCCTGCCCTGACATTGAAGGCGTCACCAGCCTGTTTCGCTGCACGTTTCGCATGACATCCGTCCCAAGTGCCTGCAAATTGCTGGCAGTGCTTTGGACATTCATCTCACCGATGTGAATCTGCGGACCGCTTGATGCAGAGGCTGCGCCGCCTCGCATTGCTGCCGCGCCTGAGCCAAGCTGAATGCCGCCCATGATGTCTGATGCGCTTACGTAACCTTTCCCATTTTCATGGTCTACGATACCTTTCATCAGTCGGGCTATGGTCCCGGTGTCGCCTGAATCGATGGCCTCATTAGCACCTTTCCCTGTCGCCTTCATCAGGGCGCTGATATACGCGCCGACATTGTTGTTGTCGCCAGCGGGTGCGTACTTGTTTACGATGCCCGAAAGGGTGTTGGTACCGCGCTTCATGTAAAGCTGCAACTGGCGGTAAAGCGCTGCCGCGCCCTCCTGCATTGAGCCGAAGACAGCAAAGCGTCCGTTCTCGCCCGGCTCTTTTGTGGCGCCAGCCTGGTTAGCAAAGTTGAGGTTGCCCGGATTATTATTGCGAACACCGCGAGGCAGCGACTTGTATCCATCGCCACGGGGAAGCTCTATCCCTGTATTCTCAGCAACCCAGTCGTGGAATTTCTTGCCCAACTCGGTTGTGGTGTCGGTGCCAGTGCCGTTATTGAGGAAGTTTGTCACCGGGTTATCTTTCAGCCAGGCGTATTTCTTCTCCATTTCGGCGGCATATTTCTGCAACTCGACAAGCCCGGCAATCAGGCTGATGCGTGATATGGCAAGCAGCGAAGCTTTAACGACACCGAGTGCGCCGGTAATACCAATCAGCCACTTACCGCCCATAAACACCAGTAGAGCGGTAAGAACGTTTTCCCAGCCGCCAAAGGCATCAACCACGCCGTTGACCTTGTCGGTAATGCTGACGAAGGTCTTCTCAATCTCCGGGCCGTGCGTGGCGATCCAGTTTCCGAACTTCTCAATCAGCGGTATGAGCTTTTCGACATAAGGGATGAGCGCCTCGTAAAGCACTTGGGATGCACCAGAAAGTCGCTGCTTCATCTCCTCAAGTCTTCGATTTAACTCCTTCGCTTTACTGGTAAGCTCATCAGTGGCCCGAGAGGAGCGAGAAAAGCTATCAGCATCACGTACCAGAGAGCCATCAGCCAGGCCCTGCTGTGTTGCATTGTCAAAGCCGAACATGCCACCAAATCGGCGCTGTGCGTCTTTGCTCAGCTTGCCCCAGTTCTGCGCGATTTTGCGCATGATGGCTTCTGAGTTGTCATTCTGGTAGTCGAAGTTTGCTCCGGTAGCGCCACCGAACGAGGCTAGCGCTCCGAAGAGTGGATCATCCTGCCCGCCACCCGTCCTGATTTGCGTCAGCACATTCTGGAATGCACCCAAGGTTCCAGCCATCTTCTGAGCGCTGGAGCCAGCTGCTAAAGCAGCACGCTCCCAGCCATCCAGAGACTTAGCAGAGATATCCAGCGCACGGGACTCAATCCCCAGCCTCATCAGGTCGGAGGTCATGCTGGTGATAAAGGTTTTGATGCCCTGCGCGGAAAGAGTGACGCCGACAAGCGCCAGCAACTCAGTGCGGATAGAGCCAAAGAAGGAGGCCGCCCGCTTACCGGACGCCTCCATTTCCTTAGCAGTCTGGTCCGCATCCTTGCGCGTGTTTTTCAGTCCTTCGCCAACTTCCTGCTGACCCTTTTTGAAACCAGAGGAATCAAGGCCCAGAGTGACGACAAGCGCATCAATGATTGTTCCTGCCATCAGAAGCTCTCCTGGGCGCGGTTAATGACCATCTGGTTGTAATTGTCCACGGTGTTGACTTCCAGCAGGCGCCAAAGGTCTTCTACCCCATAAACCGTATCCAGCTCATGGAGTGTCGCAAGCTTTGAGGAGACGATAGTGGCGATGGTGCGAGGGATGTTCTCGTAGTTCACCAGGCCAGCAATATCGCTCCCCAGCGTTGGCGGGATGTCTAACCTGCGACGGCTGTGAAAAAATCAACGTGCAGCTTGAAAACTTCGCCGCGCAGCTTGAGGCGAGTCATCACCTCTTCGGTGTCGTCGTCGATAAGCGGGCGCTTAACCGCCGGGTTAGACGGTTCCGGCACAGCGGTGACGCACTTCATCAGCTCATCCAGCAGCGGCTTTGCGTCTTCCGGCGGGATTTTGGCAACCATCTCCAGACCCACCTTCGCCATACCCGCCATGCCCATGTCGGAGAAGTTATCCGGCAACGCAACGCCGTTTTTCGCCATTGCCAGCCCGGCGCGGATAGCCCACCACTCCGCAGCAGAGGCTGCCATTTCTTTGATGAAAAACACCTTGCCCTTGTCGCGGCCTTCCGACTCAACGGTGTAATAAAGATCTTTACGTGCCATGGTATTCCTTATGCGATGTAGTCTTCTGGGGTCACTGACTCCCAGTTGATCTGGAAGGTCATAGCCTGCAGGACACGCTGAGCATCCGGCATGGCCTTAACGCGCTGCAGCACACCATTGGTCAGCGTGAACTTCTTACCAATCGCTGGCAGGATGATTGTCGCGTTGCAGCGGAAAACAGCCTTGGACGTCAGCGAGGTCAGTTGCCACGTTTCAAAAATCTGGCGTGAAGGGCTATCCGGCATGATGGTGATCGTCTGCAGGTACTCGCCAAACACAAAGCCGGCTGACAGTTTGCCGTCGGCGCCACGAACAGACTGCGCCATTTCAGTGTCACCCAGAGCAAACATCGCATCCGCGGCATAACCTTCGAGCGTCTGCGCGCTGGGGAACAGATTGGTAACGGTCAGCGCAAAGATGGAATCGGCACTGGTAATCGTGTTGTTAGCCATTTATTGCCCCTATTGAACCATGATGGATGGCAGAGTGATTTTCTGTACGCTGCCACCGTCGCAGTACCAAAGCCCCATGCTCGGGCTTGTACGCTCCTGTCGCTGAGTTGGCGTGGCATCTGCAATGGACAGGTAATAGCCCTTGGCAATTAGTGATGCTGAGACATCAGTGCCGACCGCGTTCTGAATTTCAGAAATCTGAGAGCTAGAGAGCGTTACGCCAGTACGGATGCCGCCGAAGGTAATGCCTTGATTCAGTGTGTCAGCGAAAGAGGCTTCGATGATCGCCTTGCCGCGCGCGTTGTACGGAATGCTGCGATTAGACTGGAACAGATCGACCGCATCCTGCATCAGGTTGGCATTGAGCCAAATCTGGAAGCAGAATGAATCCACCCATTTGAAGTCGCCAGTAACCGTTCCGTCTGCCCAGTAGCGGGTATCGTAGTTGTTCGCGGTATAGGCGCCGTAGAAGTTGTAGCCGTTGGCAATCAGGGCATCGTAAGCGCTGGATGACGTCACAGTAGGCAACAGGCCGGACAGCGAGCGGAATTTCAGCGTTACACGGCCTTCCTGACGGTCGAAATCGAGCGAAGCAGCATATCCGAGTACGGCAGCAGCATGGCTCTGGTCGCCATAAACCGGGATGACATTTGAGTAGTCATTGGTGACGATGATTTTATAAGCCAGCGTCGCCGTCGAACCCTGAACCATCGCAGAATCGTCCAGCGTGAATGGTACGTAACCGAAGCGATAATTCTGCCCGTTAACCCACGCCGAGAACGCGAGCGCCTGGCTTTCTGATGGAGTGAACGATGTGGTAAAGATCGCCCAGTTTTGTGAGCCATCCAGCACAGCCTGCATTGCATCAGTTACCACAGCGGCACCTGCACCCTGTGAAGTCACTGCCCCGGTAGCTGCGGTAAGCTTCAGACCTTCGGAGAGCGTGCCCGTGGCGTAGCCCATAGTGCTTGTCGCGCCATCAGTCGCCGAGGTGATAATGAAAGCTTTCTGAGTGGTATCAAAATCGACAGTAACGCTGGATCCGATACCCGTCTCAATCAGGTCAGCGGCCTGTGCAAAACTGGTCGCAGAACTGAGATTGATGCTCGCTGATGTTACTGAAGTGCCATCTACAGTGATGGTTAGCACGCCGCTCAGCAACTTCAGCTGGTCAATAGTCACAGCAGCCATCGAACCCGAACGCAGCCACGCAGATGCATCTTCAGTGTTGAAGCGAGCAAACAGCAGGGCGCCCGGTGTCTTGCTGGAGTTATCGTAGCCCTGAAAATAAATCTCTGACATGCTGAATTCGTTGGATGCGCTGCCGAAATACTTCGACACGTCATCCTTGCTTGTGAAGGTAAGGACGCCACCGACTGGCGCATAAGCACTATCGGTAAGAATCAGGCCATTCAGGTCCAGTGCAGAGCCGCCCGCAGGCAGTACGCCGGGGTTAATCTGCACGTCTTTACGCAATGGGATTGCCATTTATGCACTCTCCGGAGGGTATTTTAAATCTGCGGCGATAATGCCGAGGTTGATGCTGTCGTAGAAATCCTGCCGGGTGGTTACGGTTGGATTGAATTGCCCGATGAAATCCAGCGTCCAGCGGTCTTCATATTGCTGCTCGCCATTTATCATTGCGGTTTGCTTCGGGTCAGAGCAGTAAAGCGGGGTCAGTACCGGGCCGTTTTCACGGAACCAGTCGCAGGCATAATCAGAGCGAGCTAGTGTGCCGATGATTGATGCGAATTCAGAGGCCCGCTCACCGTAACAGTCAATCTGGCACGGCCACTGAGTGCTGCGCTGCGTTAACTGCTTTCCATCGCCGTATGTGCCGTTGTCGTCGTACTGAACGCGGTTGGTGGATAGTCCAATCTGACCCAGCGGAGTGAAGATAACGAAGTTGTCAGCGTCTGGCATTGATGTGCGGTTTTGCTGCCCAAGTTCCACCGTTTCTGTGTCGAGAATGGACAATAAAAAACCGCGCAAGGCGGTTGTCAGATCATCCTGGATAATGCTCACGGTTGCCGTCATGTTGACCTCTGCAAGTTAACAATAACGCGGCACCAATCCGGCCAGAGCTCAGGCACCTTCACTACCAGCCACTTCTGGCCATCGACAACAAGAATATCCCCACCCTTTTGCTCGGGCCGGTTCACGCCGTTAAAGTTGCCATTCAGATAGGCCGACTTCAGAATTCCCTGCATGTTCACAGAGTCAATCTGTCTCAGGTCTGTGCTGGATAGCTCCTGAAATTGCACCTCCACATCAACACTGCTGTATGACGGCACTTTCTTGCCGCTTGGTGCGGTTGTGTATCCGGTACTCACCTGAAAGATACCCGGCGCGTTCGGGTTAACCCGCTTAGTCATCTGATTGGCTATGCCGCGAAGATTCATCAGGTCACCTCATAGTTAACATCGCCAATCATCACCCTGGTGTCGACGATCGGTTTGTTAGACTGATTTGGCATTACCTTGCGGGTACGGCGCCGTTTTAGCGTGGCAGGTGAAAGCGCTGGCTCCACCAGGGTTGCAATAGATTCCTGAATATCACCTTTAATCTGCGCCCCCACTACCTCAAGCACAGTTTTTGCATCCAGACCGGACGCCATACCGCGCTCAATGGACTTCTTCCACTCTTCCTGCTTTTCGGCGATAGCATTTCGAAAAAAGGGGCGTGGCGGCTGATTATTTGCAGGGTCGCCATACTCATTACGAGCGGCAACCATCGCAACTCTGGTCCCATCAGGGTAGGTTGAGCCACCAAGGAAACCCGCACGCACCTCGGAGGCATTTAACTTTTCCAGCACCCCCTCAAGGTATTTCTCCAGCCCGTCAGCCATAGACGCTCCCCGGATAATAGGTTGCCATGCGGTAAACCTTCGTAGCCTGCCAGAAGCTCAGGCCGTAAGGGCTTTGCGTATACCATGCATACCTGAACTCAAGCGGGCCGAGGTCGGATGAAACCGACACGCTGCCTTCAGAGGCTGAAGCAATGCGCCCGACCATGCCGGTGCCGCCATTTCCCTTGTTGTCGCCGTATCTCACATACGCCAAATGAGCCATGAGCATGTAGAGCAAACGCTCTCGCTTTATGGCGTCATCAATCAGTGAGAAGTCGGTGTTATTCAGGTAGTCGGTAGCCTGGTCGAACAGGAAGGGGAGCATTGCATCGGTGATATTTGAGAGCTCAGGATACATGTCGCGGAAGCTGGTTATATTCAGCGTCACGACGGCCATGATTTACTCCTCTTTCATCTCTTCCACTCCGGCATCGGCAGCACTAGCCTGCTCAAGCCCGGTTTTCTGCTTAGTGCGTTCAAGCGCCGCATCTTCAGCAGACTTGCGATCGCTTACGGCAAAAACGATGCCGTTTCGAATCATCGGGCTGGCCCTGTGCGCCTTTTCAAACTCTTCCCACACTTCAGCAGGGACGCCATCAGTGATGCCGAATCCGTTAATCAGCGCTGAGTCATTGGCGCCTTTCAGAGCAACCTGCGAAGCACCATGACCGATGCGAAGGCCGTTAGGCAGCTTGCAGCCGACGACATAAACCGAAGGGGTAGTTACTACTGCTGCCGATTCGTTCGTTGCCACTTCCTGCTCCTGATTAAGCTGCTCTGCTTCCAGCTGGTCTTGGGTTTTATCTTTAGCCATTTCGATCTCCAGAATCACAATGGGGCCAACATCGGCCCCGAGAAATCAGACGCCCAGCATCTGAGCGAACAGGAATGGCTGCGTGATTACCGCGCCGTAAGTGGTGCCGGAGTGTTTCTGCTTCCAGCTTGAAGTCATGGTGATGACCGGGTGAGCACGCAGTTTTTCACTGTATGCGCAGTACCCGACATCCTGACCCTGTGCGGTACGCACAAACATCTGCACCAGCTCACCTGCATCAGTGCTGTATTGCGGAGCCACTTCGATGGTGATGTTGGTGAAGGTGTCTTTGACCATCTTCTCAACAGAGTTGCCGAACACCTCGTTAGACTTTTTGAACCACACCGATGCTTTAGGCGACATTGCCAGAACCAGCGGGGAAGCCATGTCAACACCATCACCGACTGCACCATTGGTGCGGGTGATCAGGTCTTCGTACAGCGCCAGGATGTCGTTGTAGATATCGATAACCTGTTTGGCAGACCACAGGGTTGCCCCGCCTACCGTCGCTGGGGTCAGCGGGGAAGGCAGTGAAGGATCGTTCAGGATGCCGTAGTTAAGCAGGCCATTGACGCCGTAGAAGTAGAACTTATTCTGCGCCTGGTTCATTGTCCACATCGCCGCGCGCTGTTTCTCTGCAACGTATGGCAGCATCGCCAGCCCATAGCGCTCCTGCTCCAGCTCACCATAGGTGACCATGGTCTGATAGCGGTATACCTGACGATTCTCCCAGCGGGAAGTGACCTGGTTAGCGCCCTGCTCGCTGTAGTCGTCATACGCCACCACATCACCAGAAGGCTCAACGCGCTGAACCATCATTGTATCTTGCGCCCAAGATCCTTTTTTCTTCTCGCCCAAAATATCGACCGCTTTCTGCTTGGCGAAGATGGTGCGCACGATTTCAGGGTCGATGAAGGTTGAGACGATCGCAGGGATACCACCGTTTGCTGCCAGGCTTGGCTGCGGGTCGGCGTCCATTGCAAACTTGGTTACTGAAGGCGGCAGGTAAACGCCTCGGGATTCAGCTTCCGCTTTAAAGGCCGCGAAATCAGCCTGAGTCAGTTGAGGCATTATGCTTTGCTCCAGGTAGAAATGATGATCAGATTGCCGGTGGTTGCAGGAGAGGAGACGTACCAGTCAGTCTCTACAGCGCCCGAAATGGTCGCGCCTGCCGCACCAGTCTTCAGGGTGCCGTCAGCCAGCACAGCAAATACTTTCTGGCCTACGGTCGCGTCGGTAGCTGCCAGAGCCCAGTAGTCACCGCCAACGATAGGAGATGCCTCGCGGCCAGCCGGGATTGTCATGCTTGAGTTTTGCAGGTAGCCGATAGTGGCGTTGGCGTTGTTGTAGATAAAGCCAACAGGCTTGCCTGTGCCGGTGTTGTTCAGCAGCAGCGGATTGGTTCCGTCGCGCCATGCAAATCGTGCCATAACCAGGCCGCTGGCTCCTGCCTGGAAAGCACCTGGTCCACCTGCAGCGGCGATGATTGGGCTGTTTGATGCAGGCTGACCCGCCTGACCAACGCCAGAATAAATGTTAACGCTCGTCTGGAAAGCCATTGTTATTTGCCCTCAAAGAAGTTTTTAACGTTTTCGCGTGAAGAGTGGTTGATTGGTGCAGAGTCCTGCGCCATCGCCGGGGTGCGGGCATAGGCTTTAAATACAGAACCAAGTGCGGCGGCCGGGATAGATGCGTGGTCATCACAGCCTAGTTGCTTCAGAGCGGTGCGATACACTTCCTCCGCGCTGTCACAGGCCAACTCGCCAACGACCGGGCGAACATCACGCTCAGCCTTGCGAAGCTCAATGAATCGCTGCTCAACGGCTTGAGTTGCTGACCTGATCGCAGAGTCCATAGCAAACTTGCTGTCGTTCGCCATTTTCTCTTTCTTGTCTTTGTCTGACTCTTCTTCATCGTCAGCAGATTTTTTGTCTTTCTTTTCGTCGTCGTCTTCGTCTTTGGCAAGGTCTTTATCGTCCTTGTCAGAGTCTTTGGCGACTTTTTCGTCTTTGTCTTCATCTTTGATGATGGCTTCGACTTTCTTTTCCATCTCTTCAGGGTTGGCGTCGTTAGCCAGATGAGGCTTAAAAAGCGCCATCAGTTTTTGGATTTTTGACATCAGTTTGAGTCCTGTAGGTAGTGAGTCATATACAAATACATCCGGTCCAGCCCGGCCACTTGGCACGATTGCCACATGATTACAAACGATGTCACGCATGACGCCATCGTAAGCCTCTCCCTCGAACTCGCCCGGCGCCATATCTGGCCGATAGCGATAAGAGGATGAAATTTCGCGCTGCTGCTTGTTCTCAACGCCGATGATGGAATTAACATCCCATATGACCATTGAGTTTTTCAGGTAGGTACCGTCAAACTCCGCACTCTCCCCTGTAGAGCCGATAATGGCGTCCTTGGGCGGGTCGGTAATTGTGACGGCGATATGCGTGTTCAGTAGCGGCTTTTTGTTGAAGGTGTTGACGGCTTTGGCGAGCTCTGTCGGGTCGCGCAGAAGTCGATAGGCCTTTTCAGGCTCAAGCCCCAAATCCTCCCATCCGGGGATTTCCTTGCCGTAATAGACGCAGATGTTTGCCTTGCTGACCGGAGTGAGCGCTACGTGAAGCATTCCATCCTGGTCATAGGTGCGAACACTGGCCCGATCAAAGGCAAACTTCACATCTTTCATGTTCATTCCTGCTTTCAGGCAATAAAAAAGGGCCACCGAAGTGACCCTGATGATGTTTGATGCTTAAAACGGCAGCTTAGGTTTCCATGTGCAACCGCAACCAGGCTCCTCACCAGGCAGCACGTACTGGCCTTTGTCGCCAACCGGCAGCCCTTTATCGAGGTCAAACTCTTTGCCGTTCGCCTGCACATGCTTGTGACGGGGCTGATTGCCACCACCACTGTGCAGCCAGATACCCTTCCTGATGCCTGCCGCCTGCTGTCTCGCACTTGACAGCGCACTGGTAGCCTTTCGAACCTGGTCGCGAGCAATGAACTCAGCGCGCCTCCTGGTGATACCATTGCGTTTTCCAAACTCCCGCTGAATCTCATCGGCCAGTTGCTTGCGGTCTCCACCTTTTGCAATGGAACGGAACACCATCGACTCAACCTCGGTGAAATACTTCTCCGGGATGGAGCGAATCAGCGCCACGTTCTCTGCAATGATGGCATCACGCTTTTGCAGCATGGCCTCAGTCCATTGCATATTGATGGTCATTGAGTCTCGCCGGGCAGAGGCCAGCAGGCCGCGGTCAACCGCTACCTGTGTACGGTCGGTGATGTCTTTAGCGGTGGGGATAGCCTTTTCAATAAATCGATCAATCCATTTCTTGGCCAGTGCCTTGATAGCACGACCAACCAGCTCTACAGGATTGGCATCCATAGCAAGAGCATCCTGCGCCATCGGATTATCGAGCATAATGGTGACGACCTGCTCACGCACATCGTCATTCATCTCACGTATCGTTCTGAGTAGCTCTCTCTGGTACCATCTGATGTTTCCTGCGTTGTAATTCACTGGCTTCAGACTCTTCGTCTTCTTCCGGTTCATAATCACCATCCAGATTTTCGAAGCCTGCGCCCTCAATGCATTTCAGTGCATCACGGGCCTCTTCGGAGTCAACCAGTTGCGAGTCAGCAGCGATTGCGACTGTTTCGACACGAATCTTCGCTATCTCAGCTTTCTCTTTCTCGCCCAACTCATCCAGCGGACGGAAGTCGAAATAGATGTCATCTTTGATTTCACCAAACTCAGAGAGCTGGATAATTTTGAAAATATTCTCCAGAGCGCGGCGTATATCTCGCTCCTGCATCCCTGAGATGGTTTCGTGCCACGTCTCAAGCTCAGAGTCACCTGATGCATTAAGTCCGGCGGGTGCGTTCCCAAGCAGTTTCAGGTTAGTGATACGCGCCGGGATGCACATCTGGTCCTGATAGTTCGAAAGCAGGTTTGATAGCTCGCTGAGAGAGGTCTGCATGTGCTGCAGTTCTTCTTCTTTGTCAATCGCCCAGATACCGAAGTTATCCTGGTACTTGGTAAACATCTGAATGCGCTTGTCGAACTGACCGGGCGCCTGCAGGCGGGCTTCCATATCTGTCTTAAGCGCGCGCATACGCAAAGAGCGGAGAATCTTTATCACGTTCTTCTTTGCGTCTCGCCAGTCGGTAACGTAATCCTCCATCAGCTGTGTCAGTGACAGGCCACCGAATACGTAGGAAGGCTTGAGGATGTCCGGCACCGGGCGACTGATGATATCGATAAAGCGAGATTCATGTAGTGTCTGGCCCATCACGTACCACGCCTGTGGCTTGTAATAGTCATCAGCAAGCGGCCAGCGCGTGTTGTACATCGCCGGGTAAATCCAGGTCGGATCAACGCAGCGCAGGCCTTTCAGCGAGCCTTTGGTTATTTTTCGCGGGTCGAGAAACAGAGGCTTCTCTAGCTCCTTTTCATCCGCCCCGGTATCGATGTAGATATGCGCCACGCCGAACATGGAATCCTGCTTGACCGCTTCGTGAATCAGGCGCTTCACGTCATATTTGACAAGTGCCTGTTCCATCTTATCAATATCAGGATCGCCATCTTTGCGGCTTTTCACCTCAATCCAGTTGCGCGTCATCTCGTCGGCCATGACGGTATGCATGTTTGCATACTCAACCTGCTGAGACATGGCAGCAAGAATAGGGTAACCACGGAAACCGGAATACTCAGTTCCGATAGACATGCTGTTAAGCACATCGTATGGCGTGGCATCCATAGCCAGTGTGGTTTCTTTGCTTTCCGCAGGGATTACGCCGGGGAGCGGATCGTATCGCTCAAACTTTGCGGTGGCTGCCTGATCGCTTGCCAATGGTGCGTTATCGATATGCGACTGCGTGATTTTCACCAGTTCCCGTCGAGGGGCTTGCGCAGCCTGCTTGCGTCTTGTCATTGCAGTATCTCGTCAGGAATGTGGAATGGTTTGTGAACCGGAGCGAACGCCATGATTAGCGAGTCAGCCATGTTAGGGGACGGTATGCCGCGCTTCTTCATGTCCTTTTTGCTCTCAACCTTCACGCGACCGTTGTTGTCGTAATCTACCCATGGGCGAGACAGTTCTGCCTTGAGGTATTCCAGCTGCTTTATGCCAGAAGATAGGCTGATGAGCTGGTCATCGCTGAACTGCTTCACAAAATCCTTGTCGCCCGGATTGTTCTCTAGATGCTTGATGACGCGCCAGGTGTTATAGAAGCGATCACGTACACCCCACCATGCCTGAGCTTTGATGTTTGAGAACATATCTTTGTTTGTCTTGCCGTCTGCATATTTCGCATCTGGCTTGAACACAGACTCACCAGCATTGAATCCGGTGGCAGGAATGCGGCATACGCGCTTCAGGTGAGCTTTTACGCCAGCACCAACACCGATGGAGTCATAGATAATTTCTCCTGCCAAAATCTCTTCGGCGTAGTTCTTCACGCGGTCAGCAGAGGTGATAACGTCGCCTTTGTGCCACTGAATGCACTCCAGCACGACAGAGCCATGAGCGGTGGTGGTTGCGTTACTGTCCTCGCCCTCATCGGCAACGTCGAAGCCAACGCGCTTACGCCCGGATGGTTTGAATCCGATTTTAAGGTGGGCATCTACCGCCGCCGCTATCCATGATGGCTTGATGATTGCCATATCACTGTCAGCAACCGGCTCTCCCTCCCATATATGCAGGTAAAGGTCGTAATCTTTACGCTTGCACTCTTCCATCTCCAGCCGCAGAACGTCAGGAAACCACGGGTTCTCGCTGTAGTTCACCGTCAGCAGGCAGATGTCATCAGGAGGGCTGATTACGAAGCGCTGATGCGTATCGTCGAGAATGTTCTTCGGGTTATAACTGACCCATATTTCAGAGCCTGGCTTACGAATGGTGGGGATTAGCACTTCCCACGATGACTTAGATACGGCCTCTGCTTCTTCAATCCAGCAGATGTCTACACCTTCCAGGGACTTAATCTTGGTCGGGTTGTTTTTGATGCCGTAGAACATGAATTCGCTGTTGGTGATGAGGTGGCGAATGCTGTTTCGCTGCACCTCAAACTCTGCCTGATAGCCCTCACGGGTGATCGTGTCGTCAAGCAACCGGATAACCGAATCACTGATACTGTTCTGGAGTTCGCGGGCGCAGAGAAAGCGGTAGCACCCCCGGCGAGATATCTCTACGAGAAGTCGTGCAATCGTCCAGCTTTTCCCTGACCCGCGTCCACCTTTGCCACTTTGTAGCGGTGCGGCTTCACGAATGGCCTAAAGATGGGGTTAATTGCTGTCATCGTCGAATAGCTCACTTAGTGATTTGTTCAGGTTAATACCTATGTTGCCGCGCATCTCATTGCTGATTTGCTGCTTGAACGCCTGGACTGTTACGTGATCGCCAATGAGCTTAAGAGAAGCAACGGCACCCTTGGCATCGAAGCCGTATACCGTCCTGCCCTGCTCGTCTGTGAGTTCCTCGCCTCGACGGTCAGTTATCGGCTCGACTTCCTGCATGCAGCGCTCATGCAATTTCACAGCTTGTCTGAGCACGTAATCAGCATCAACCTGAAGCCGATCAAGCCTGTCTTTGTTGAGTTCCGCTATCAGTTCCTGAATGTGAGGTTTTGTGAGGTTCTCATATCCAGTCTCTTTGGCGGTCTTCTCGCTGTAACCCGCCCTGATAGCTGCCTGAGTGGCGTTCAAATCTTTCAGGTACTCACGGGCAAACAGCTCTTGTTTGTCGGTGAGCTTAGCCATTTATTTCTCTTCTTCGTAAACGGGTTCGATGTTGAAAAGCAGGACTTCCCGCAGGTTTACGCCACTTTGCGCTCCATCAATATTCACGAAAAGGAGAAATCCCGCTTCGATGTATGGGTCTGGTGATGACTGAAATCCCACGAGCATGCGCTCTTCTCCGTTGCTAAACGTTTCGTTCGTAGCAATAAAGACATTCCAGTGCTTGATTAATTTGGGCATCGCGTTACTCCGTAGTGAATTTCTTCTTCAGGCCATGATGCGCAATGAAGTGCGACAGGCGGTCTGCATCAATGCTCTTGCGTGATACGAACATCCAGACTTTGCAGACGGAAATCAACGGTCGCACCCACCACTTGATGCTTAGCTTGCAGATGAGCTTGAATCGCGCCATTTAACTTTCCTCAGTGAGAATTCTTTGCTGATGCCGTGGCGAGTGATGATTTGTGATGCTGGCCCGGCTATGTGATGGATGCCTGTCAGGTGGATGATGATGCCTACTGCCTTTACCGCAGGAATAACCCACCACTTCAGTTTCAGGTGTAGTGATGGGATGCAAACATAGCTCATTCAGAACTTCCTGCTGGTTGCTAATTCAGCGCTATACGAATCCGCTAAATCCATTTGAATCAAGCTCGCGCATCACATCAATAACAGCCTCTATGCCTTCGCTCATGGTTATATTGAAATATTCCCCATGAAGCCTGTGAGCTGCCAATTTCTGATGAGCCATCTTCTCGACTATCCTGAAGTCATAGCGCTTTGCTGTCATCCAGCTATCGGATACAACAAAACCATCGACCTTTCTTAGCTCGGTAAATCTTCCCAGGCATTTACTCCTTGAAGACATTCCCACCTTTACTTTCGTGCCATCACTAGCTACGTATACCCTCCCACCATTTCTGGTTAGGATTTTTGCAGTCATTGCGTTTTACCTTTTAGTAAGTGAGCCTGTCTCACAGAAAAGCCGCCCGAGAGAGGTCGCCACCTATAACGGCTGTTCTCAGGCTCGCTTACTGAAAGGCTCTCGTTGATGTGCGCGTGAGATGCGCGGAGATTTACTGCGGGTATAAAAAAGCCCGACCGAAGTCAGGCTCTGTTTATTTGAGGCATTGCTCTCTGATGTACTGCTGGAGATATCTTACTTTTGACTGGTCGCTGATGATTCCGGCTCTGATATCGAGAACGTTTGATCCAGCACCTGAAGAGAGTTCGATGGTCCCTGCATTGCCCACGCTGCCGGAGGTGGTGGAGATGGCCTCACATTTGCCTGCGACCCGCACCCGGCCACCAGAAGACAGCTTAGAGCGAAGCCTGTCATTTTCACTATTCGCATCGGCTAATTCCTTTGTGTACCTGGCATCGAGAGCAGCAACATCGCGCTGGCGTGTCTGCATGTCATTGATGGTCTCCTGCCTCTGTTTTGCGAGAGACTCGGCATTGTCAGCGCGGGCCTTTTGCCTTGTGAGCTGAGATGACAGGATGAGCACCACGACGACTGCAGCCAGAAACTCCACGGCGATAATCAGCCAGGCGCGGGCATTCATTTCTGACTCCACAGGCAAACTTCGCGCTCAATCTCGCGCCGGTTCATCAGACCTTTCCACTGCTTACCGCCTGCGTAGGTCCAGCGGCGTAGCTCGTTGCATGCGCCGACCGTGTCACCTGCATTGATTTTCTTCAGCAGGGTTGACTGGCGGAATGCTCCGGCGCCGACGTTGTATGAAAACGAATAGAGAGCCGCACGCGTTGTGTCGGGGATCGGACGCTTGATGAGAGGGTCAATCTGATTGGCGACCTTCCGCAGGTCTTTATTCAGCAGTTCCTGGCACTCGGCCTCGGTGTAGGTTTTACCCATGATAATGTCTGGACCTGTGTGCCCGGTGCAAACTGTGGGGACTCCAACTACATCGAGATAAGGGACGCGTACTGTGCCTTCAAGAGGCTCAATCATTTCCACAGCAATAGAGAAAGCACCGCCACCCATGGCAGCAATGCCTATGCCAGCAATGATTTTGTTGCGCAGGGCAGTAAATGTCGCCATGGTTACTGGTCCTGTGGTGGGCTTTGTACGAGTCCGCGGTTTAATGCGGCTTCATATGCGCGTGTCTGTCGGTTCTTGTAGTAGAGGTTCACCAGGAATGTAGCAATACCGATTACCACACCACTAATGATTGCGATCTGATTCCAGTCGAGGTTATGTATCCATTGCGACACGCCACCTCCGCACACAAGAGTACCGGACACGCAGTAGCTGGCGCCTGATGCGATTTTGTCTGGCATGATTTTCAATTTCCACCCCCCGTATTAAGGGGACTTGTCCAAATAGGAATTGTCTAGAAGATAAGCTGAACAAGTCCGGATATGCTTCACCTTGTCTAGAGATGAGCACCGCCTTGCGCCGTGTGGTAGTAACCGAAGAATCCGCCAATGTGCGGATTTTTTTGTTTAAAGTGCGCCGCAACGAGCTGTCATGGATATCTGAGGGTTGTTTCGAAGGGCGCAAAAGAAAAAAGGCCGCTCTTTGGCGACCTTTGAAATTTGGTGCAAACTGAGGGCCTCGAACCCCCGACCTCCTGATTACAAATCAGGCGCTCTACCGTCTGAGCTAAGCATGCAAATGTTATTTGCCGGGACCGCAGTTTCGAACTGCCCGGCGCAGTTCCTCATGACCGCTCAGCGGCTTGCGTTACCATATTGTCGGGTTCGACGAAATGGTGCAAATGAAAAAAAGCCAGCTGCGGGATCGAGGGTTTAAACTCGGCGCAGTCTGGCTTTTCTCTCTAGTCACCGTAACATCTTCACGGATTTCTAGTGTTAGAGGACTATATCCCCAGATTCCTGAAAAGTAAATAGCTCACGATAAAATAATGAGCTATTTCTTATTGCGCTATGCAGTTACCTTCCTGAGCGTGGAATCAGCCCATGATTCCTCTATCTCCAGCTTCCCGATTAACTGGTCATAGAAGGGCTTAACACTACGATCCCAGGTTGCCAGACCGATACTCTCAGTTGCTTCGCATATGGCGCGATACGCTTCAACAGCCGGGATGCGCTCATACCCCCGACCCCCGCATCGCTTGCAGTCCCCCATTACTGGCACGCCCTGCTTTTGAGTTTCTTTTTCCATCACCGCCCTACCACGGCCTTTGCAGTCACGGCAGTAAGCAGAAATAACGCCCTTACCTTTGCAGGAGTTACACAGCACGCGCTCAGTATCCCGCACCTGATAGTTAACATTCTCCGCAAGCGACTCATCCAGCCTCTTAATTTCAGTAACAGCCTCCGGCCGCTGCGTGCCGAATCTGGATTTCATTGTGAAGACTTCAACCTCAATGAAACCTTTAGCCTTGCAGCACTCACAAGGTTTTACGCTGGCCGCACTCCGGCAATAATCCATGTATGCATAACTTGCGAGTATTTGCATAACCGCTGGTTTAATATCTGTGTCGAGTTTGCGTAAGGCTGCAACCTTATCGCAGGTTTTCAATGCATGTTCAGTTAACAGGGTGACGGCGCGTCGGGCGTCGTACTCGCTTACTCCTACCTTCCCCATGAAAGCGCTAAACCCCATCGGTGCCAGTGACTGCACCATGCCCATTGCTGCCATCTGGTCAGTGCCTGTCAGGGCATCTGAGGCGGTGGCGCGTGGTGAGTCGGAGATTTGCGTGGACTTCGGGAAATGATATTTGACTGTTGATTCTAAGCTCATCGCTTCTTCCCCTTTGGAGTAACTGCCCAGGACTGAAAATGTGTTGGCTGGATGGCTGGAGTGACTGGCTTGAAGTAGCTGAGTAGTCGGGTTAACCAGGTCATGCTGCCTCTCTTTGCTTATTCAGCTCACGCAATTTAGCCCTGTAGAAAGCACGCAGCGCGTCGAGTTCTTCACGGGTGTATCGGTGAGCGGTGTTGTTGTTTTCGAGCTCTTCGACGCGCTGAGGGCCGATTTTGGCTATCAGGTTGATGCGGTACGTACCAATCGCGCCAGAGTGATGCACGTTGCAAGCTGCACACTGGCTGTGGCAGTTGTCTTCATTGAACCTGAGCTGTGATGCCGCCGCGGTAGTCCGGTAATGCCCGGCGTGATAACTGACTGCCGAAGTGCCACCGCAGCTGATGCATACTTCCCCGTCCCGCGCCCGGATGTAGTCGTTGAATGCGCGCTGAGTCATGTTCATCCAGTGGCTTAACGGTTTGGTTTCTGCTTTGCGCTTATTCCAGGCAGCACGCTGCTCTTTCTCCTCGCGCTGTTGCTTGCGCTGGGTGAGTTGCTTAGCGAGTTGAATGGCACATTTGGGAGAGCAGGCTGTTTGCAGGGTGTTGTGGGGTGTGAACTTCTCAGAGCAGCATTTACACTTTTTCGGCTTCGGTGGCTTTAGTATTGTCGCCATCCTCCCTCCTCACTGTTTCGATAACTTCATAGCCAATCATCATGTAGAGCGAGTCACACTCTTCGCATACCCATGTTTCATCCGGTGACAGCGATAGGCCACAATCAGCACAGGCTCTGTCAGATGGTTCTGTCATCGAGACCTCCTCATTCGATCGAACTTCGCCCGGAGCAGCGTGTACACATAGTCGTAAGTCGTTACCTGGCTTGCTGGCGGTACTAACTTCCGCTTGCTGCGGCTTCTGGCTGTAGGGGTGAATATCAGTGAGTCGATGGCTCGCTGTGTTGCTGATTTCTGTCGGCTCATTGGCGCACCTCACGCAGGCATTTATCGAATGCTGCCATCGCCTGGCTCACGCCGAATCCGCACGGCAAATCCGTCTTTTTGTAGAGCACCTTACCGAGCCTTTCCGGGTCGTCTTTCTTGATGATTAACCCGTCCCTGGTCATTGTTGCCAGAGTCACTCGTGTGTATGGCCTGGGTAGCCCGGCCAGCTCGGCTATCTCGTTCGATGTCATCCATTTGCCAGTTGATAACTGGTCGATGATTGCTATCTGCATTTTGCTCATGATTACTCCTCAGAAGTAGCTCCGAAGCTGATTGAGAATGTTAGGGTCACGCGTTCCGGCGAATACGTGCTTGATTGCGGCGTTTATCAGTGATGAATAGCAACGCTCAAACTCCTCCTGGTCCATATTCGAATACGCCAGGCTCTTTGCCTCTGCCCTCACCTCGCCGCGAATGTTCACAACCGTGTCGTAGAAGCCTGCCAGTATCGTCAGGTCTTTCCTGAATCGGGTGCGCTGGGTGTGTTCGTCGGCATTACCCATCCCGGCCCTGTCAGCACACCAGTGCTCGAAGCAGAATCCGAAGAAGGCCATTACCTTGCGGTGAAATTGGGGGTTGCGAGAGAGCTTGATGTCGGCGCAGTAGGTTTCGCCATTTTTGAAGCGGTGGAGTCGTTCGATATCACTGTCGTTCACTGGAGAAAATACGCCGCCCGGATGTTTAACCAGGTCGAACTGCATATCTACCTCCCTTCCAAGGTCTCCACGTAGTCATAGAGATTGTCAGCTGCAGCGCTGATTAAAAGGTCAATAGCCTGCTCGCTGTGGCCGCCTTCGCGAATCATCGACAGCGCGACTAGAAGCGCCTTTCGTGAATCGATAACAGGTTGGTGCTTCGGTTTAAATGGGATGATTTCTGCTGTCATGGTTCGCTCCAGTTATCTTCAATCGCCACGCTCAGACGATGCAGCCAGTCGGCCAGCTTCAGCATTGACTCTCTGTCGCTAAGCCCCCGAGGGAAGTCTTTCAACTCGACGGTTGGCTTAAACCCCCCGAAGTTGTCGCGTTCGATAGTGAGGTTCTGCTCAAGCACTGTGTTCTGCATGCGGGATGAGTGATGGAGAAGGTAAACCGACTTGGTGTTGTGTTCTTTCGGGTCGTACCTGTACTCAGTGAGTATTGCCTGTGAACGCACGCGCCTGTTACCGCGCCAGCTGGTCATATCACCCTCTCTAATTTATCTGACAGGCTCACTTGCGATGGGGGCGCGAGGAATAATCCCCAATCCTTATGGTAAACAGCTGCAACATTCCTTTCTCTCACCACCGCCAGTTCAATAAATTTGCACTTCAGGCTTTCCCCTAATCGGTGGTAGATAACCGGGTCGCCGCGCTTTAATCCACTCAGATGTTTCATCTCACCCTCTCCTCCCCGCCCATCGCCAAACTAAAAGGCCTACTAAAATTAGTAGGCCCGATACGATAAGTTCTGTTGTGTATGTCTGGTGCATTATTCCTCCGGTGGCTCTGCTAATGGCATCCAGTGAGTCACTGGCATCAGTGTTTCCAGTGCGCTATTTGAAACACTGCAGCGATACCAGTCGTTATCCGGCCAGAATCCGCGGTAACGCCAAACGCCGACGTCACGACCATCGCTCACTTGTACAGCCTGACCATTCCTAGGCGTTGATTCCTCGATTCGGATCCAGTTTCTCATCACTCACTCTCCTGCATCATCAGGCCCAGCGCCTCACGAAGCGCGGCGTTAATGGCATCATCTACGTATTCGTAATCGGTCAGGCTCACTATCGCTGAATCGCACCCTTTGCCGTCGTGCGTGGGATAAGTGGCGGCAGCACAATCACCGAAAGTGAGTAGGGGTCGATTAATTGAAACGGTGATTCCGTGCTTAACGGCCTGCTCGCGAACTTCCGCATCGCTCAGTTTGCTGTAGTCCATCAGGATGCCTCCTTGTAAACCAGCCAGCCATCAAAGCTGTTAAGCCATTTTTGTGCCTTCCGTCCATCACCGTGAACACCTTTTCTCATTGTTGCCTGGTTGATTCCCACCTCGACAATCCTATAGATTGTTCCTCTTGGAGAGATCCATGTATCGCCAACCGAAACTACTTCTGACTTTTCCCATGCCATGTTACTTACCCCCTCTGGCTGGCTGCCCGGCCCACATAAGGCCATCGGCTAATGCGATTCTTACAGCTATGGCTATCTTTGTTGGCTTCATGATTTCACCTTCCCCAGCATTTCCCTTTCCAGCACGTCAGCAGCTTGGCTTACTGTGTTGTGATATATCTGATATCGATTAGGGCAGTGGTGACCGGAAACTGATTCATGCTGTAGCAGAACTGAATATGTAACACCGCCTGCAGTCCACCAAAATTCATCGGCATTAGATTCGGACATTCGGATAACTTCGGGAAGGCTGTTGCAGTTTGGGCACCTAAGGCTATTTCGAAGCAATAATTTCCTTGTCATGATGACACCTGCCCGGCCCCGATAATGCGGAGCACTCTTTCCATCTCACGATTCATGATTGCGT
>NZ_JASCAQ010000023.1:0-1306 GCF_029967685.1 Erwinia sp. V90_4
CTCGTTGTTAAAGAGCGCGACATCGTGTCGGTGGTGCGGTGCGTCCTGCTGATGGAGTTAATATTATGCGTACAGCGCAAATGCGTCAAGCGCATATTTTAGCGTGTGGCTGTGTTTTAGCATGATGTTTATGTATGCGCATGAAACAGAAGGGTATTTATTTTTTTTGCGGATATGCATTAGGCACAAAAAAACCCGCTCAAGGCGGGCTTTTATGCAGAAAGGGGAGGGTTAACCGTGGCGCCTGTATTGCTGTGACTGGCTAAGCATGACGCGCCCTGCAACATGGAGCATATCCATTTCTTCTTCCGTAATGGACCACTCGCGGTAGCGCGGGTTATCTGAGATAACTATCAGTTCGCTCTTCACCTTTTGCAGGCGCTTAACAAACATGTCCCCGTTAAAGTCGAAAACATAAATTCCATCTCCATCGAAGTTGCACACTGCGACATCGACAAAAATCAGATCGCCCGGCTCAATGGTTCCTTCCATGCTGTCGCCACGAACGTTGATCAGCTTCACTGAAGACTCCGGTCGATTCCCGAATATCACCCTTGCTTGGTCAGGCACATATTCAATGGATCTTATGACTTCAATAATATCTTTCGAGGGCGAACCATCTCCTGCGCTGGCTGAAACATCAAGCACATCAATCCTGTACACATCATCTCTCCCCTTTTTCTTAATGGAACTAATACTGTATGAATCTACAGTATCATTAGCCTCACTAGAAGAGAATAGCTCACTTACAGGAACTGAGAGGGCTGCGGCTATTTTATTCAGAAGCTGCTCACTGTAGCCCTGAACACCGCGTTCCAGGCGTGACAGGTTGCCCACGTCGCTTTCAACGCGTAGCGCCAGCTCATTGAGCGTCATCTTATTCGCTTTGCGAATCTGTCTAATCTTTTGGCCTATTTTCATGACGTACATCTAACCTTTTCTATGCGTCACGCGCAAAGCGCCTTGCGCAAATTTTCAGTTTCGCATATTATGCGTATAGCGCATTTAGGAGGTGCATTATGTCAACGCCATTACGGAAAATGCGTGTGCAGAAAAAACTGACAATCGCAGAGGTAGCCATCGCCACACAGCTTGACGTTGGAAACCTCAGCCGAATCGAAAGGGGAATGCAGGTTCCCTCTCTGGAGACGGCAGAGAAATTGTCTCGGTACTTCAAAGGGAAGATTACCGAAATGCAGATTCTGTACCCGCAGCGATACATGAAGGCTGCTGACACGGCAGCTTAAGTTTCACCGCTCTTTAAAACTCTGAACCGCTCTGCCGCTTGTAGAGCAACCAATGCGAC
>NZ_JASCAQ010000024.1:0-1187 GCF_029967685.1 Erwinia sp. V90_4
GAAGGCAGTCGAAGATACCAGCTGGCTGCAACTGTTTATTAAAAACACAGCACTGTGCAAACACGAAAGTGGACGTATACGGTGTGACGCCTGCCCGGTGCCGGAAGGTTAATTGATGGGGTTATCCGCAAGGAGAAGCTCTTGATCGAAGCCCCGGTAAACGGCGGCCGTAACTATAACGGTCCTAAGGTAGCGAAATTCCTTGTCGGGTAAGTTCCGACCTGCACGAATGGCGTAATGATGGCCAGGCTGTCTCCACCCGAGACTCAGTGAAATTGAACTCGCTGTGAAGATGCAGTGTACCCGCGGCAAGACGGAAAGACCCCGTGAACCTTTACTACAGCTTGACACTGAACATTGAGCCTTGATGTGTAGGATAGGTGGGAGGCTTTGAAGCGTGGACGCCAGTCTGCGTGGAGCCAACCTTGAAATACCACCCTTTAACGTTTGATGTTCTAACCTGGCGCCGTGATCCGGCGTGGGGACAGTGTCTGGTGGGTAGTTTGACTGGGGCGGTCTCCTCCTAAAGAGTAACGGAGGAGCACGAAGGTTAGCTAATCACGGTCGGACATCGTGAGGTTAGTGCAATGGCATAAGCTAGCTTGACTGCGAGAGTGACGGCTCGAGCAGGTGCGAAAGCAGGTCATAGTGATCCGGTGGTTCTGAATGGAAGGGCCATCGCTCAACGGATAAAAGGTACTCCGGGGATAACAGGCTGATACCGCCCAAGAGTTCATATCGACGGCGGTGTTTGGCACCTCGATGTCGGCTCATCACATCCTGGGGCTGAAGTAGGTCCCAAGGGTACGGCTGTTCGCCGTTTAAAGTGGTACGCGAGCTGGGTTTAGAACGTCGTGAGACAGTTCGGTCCCTATCTGCCGTGGGCGCTGGAGAATTGAGAGGGGTTGCTCCTAGTACGAGAGGACCGGAGTGAACGCACCACTGGTGTTCGGGTTGTCATGCCAATGGCATTGCCCGGTAGCTAAGTGCGGAAAAGATAAGCGCTGAAAGCATCTAAGCGCGAAACTTGCCTCGAGATGAATTCTCCCTGGGTCCCTGAGACCCCTGAAGGGACGTTGAAGACTACGACGTTGATAGGCCGGGTGTGTAAGCGCAGCGATGCGTTGAGCTAACCGGTACTAATGACCCGTGAGGCTTAACCTTACAACGCCAGAAGCGTTCTGGTG
>NZ_JASCAQ010000025.1:0-1151 GCF_029967685.1 Erwinia sp. V90_4
GCTGTGAGTTCGATGAGTAGGGCGGGACACGTGACATCCTGTCTGAATATGGGGGGACCATCCTCCAAGGCTAAATACTCCTGACTGACCGATAGTGAACCAGTACCGTGAGGGAAAGGCGAAAAGAACCCCGGCGAGGGGAGTGAAACAGAACCTGAAACCGTGTACGTACAAGCAGTGGGAGCACCTTCGTGGTGTGACTGCGTACCTTTTGTATAATGGGTCAGCGACTTATATTCTGTAGCAAGGTTAACCGTATAGGGGAGCCGCAGGGAAACCGAGTCTTAACTGGGCGTTAAGTTGCAGGGTATAGACCCGAAACCCGGTGATCTAGCCATGGGCAGGTTGAAGGTTGGGTAACACTAACTGGAGGACCGAACCGACTAATGTTGAAAAATTAGCGGATGACTTGTGGCTGGGGGTGAAAGGCCAATCAAACCGGGAGATAGCTGGTTCTCCCCGAAAGCTATTTAGGTAGCGCCTCGTGAACTCATCTTCGGGGGTAGAGCACTGTTTCGGCTAGGGGGCCATCCCGGCTTACCAACCCGATGCAAACTGCGAATACCGAAGAATGTTATCACGGGAGACACACGGCGGGTGCTAACGTCCGTCGTGAAGAGGGAAACAACCCAGACCGCCAGCTAAGGTCCCAAAGTCATGGTTAAGTGGGAAACGATGTGGGAAGGCACAGACAGCCAGGATGTTGGCTTAGAAGCAGCCATCATTTAAAGAAAGCGTAATAGCTCACTGGTCGAGTCGGCCTGCGCGGAAGATGTAACGGGGCTAAACCATGCACCGAAGCTGCGGCAGCGATACGCAAGTATTGTTGGGTAGGGGAGCGTTCTGTAAGCCGTTGAAGGTGTGCTGTGAGGCATGCTGGAGGTATCAGAAGTGCGAATGCTGACATAAGTAACGATAAAGCGGGTGAAAAGCCCGCTCGCCGGAAGACCAAGGGTTCCTGTCCAACGTTAATCGGGGCAGGGTGAGTCGACCCCTAAGGCGAGGCCGAAAGGCGTAGTCGATGGGAAACGGGTTAATATTCCCGTACTCGGTGTTACTGCGAAGGGGGGACGGAGAAGGCTATGTTAGCCGGGCGACGGTTGTCCCGGTTTAAGCGTGTAGGCTTGAGTTCCAGGCAAATCCGGAACTCT
>NZ_JASCAQ010000027.1:0-1027 GCF_029967685.1 Erwinia sp. V90_4
CCCCCATATTCAGACAGGATGTCACGTGTCCCGCCCTACTCATCGAACTCACAGCAGGTGCATTTTTGTGTACGGGAGTATCACCCTGTACCCTGCGACTTTCCAGACGCTTCCACTAATGCACAAGCTGATTCAGGTTCTGGGCTGTTCCCCGTTCGCTCGCCGCTACTGGGGGAATCTCGGTTGATTTCTTTTCCTCGGGGTACTTAGATGTTTCAGTTCCCCCGGTTCGCCTCATGCCACTATGTATTCATGACATGATAGTGTGACGTATCACACTGGGTTTCCCCATTCGGGTATCGTCGGTTGTTGCGGTTCATATCACCTTACCGACGCTTATCGCAGATTAGCACGCCCTTCATCGCCTCTGACTGCCTAGGCATCCACCGTGTACGCTTAGTCGCTTAACCTCACAACCCACAAGCGTCCCGAAGGACGGCATGCTGTCGTGAGCATTTGAGAGACTCGAACGCATCGTTAACTTCATTCTTATTACGGAGAATGAATACGACGCGTCGTTTCAATTTTCAGCTTGTTCCGGATTGTTAAAGAGCATAATACTTCGCAGCATGCTGTTATCCAGCACACTCTGAAGTATTTTATTTAGAAAAACAGTATGGTGGAGCTAAGCGGGATCGAACCGCTGACCTCCTGCGTGCAAGGCAGGCGCTCTCCCAGCTGAGCTATAGCCCCATACAGTCTTACAGAAACCATCTACGGTACCGGGTACACTTTCTTTTCCTTTATAGAAGAAAGAGAAAATGTAATTTGTGCTCAGGCAAGGCATGCAGGAGGGAAGTTTACGTTGGTAAACGACCGAGTGCATAACGCCGCATGAGTGCAAATTTGGTAGGCCTGAGTGGACTTGAACCACCGACCTCACCCTTATCAGGGGTGCGCTCTAACCACCTGAGCTACAAGCCTGTAGAGGTTTTTCTGCTCGTTACTTTTTCATCAGACAATCTGTGTGGACACTACGCGGGAAGGTATCTTCAGGTAAGGAGGTGATCCAACCGCAGGTTCCCCT
>NZ_JASCAQ010000028.1:0-848 GCF_029967685.1 Erwinia sp. V90_4
CCTCATTCGTGTCTGTTCGCCAGAAACGTAGAGGTTCCAGTACCTCATCAAGCTGCCTGAATGTCAGGCCTGTCGGGTTATGAAAACCCACTCTTACGCGATATGTAGTCATCATTCGATAATCCCTAACCAAATGATTTTTTACAAAGCGGTAATTAATCTCGCTGTGATAGGGGTTCCCTAAAAACACCCAAGATTAGGGTTTTTTACAGAAGGATAGGCAATGAGCGGAAAAACGGAGTTAGCCGCAGAATTACCAGAAGACTGCGCACAGAAGTGTGTTGCCGCCATCGCAAAAGGCTCAGTAGCCGCCATCCGTATCACTTACTAATTAAATTTTAAGGAATCACCCATGCAAGCTTTTGCTATCGCTGGGGCATCCCACATGGGTGCTTCAGGTTTTAACACGTCACAACTCGACAGAATCACTCGCCGCCTTCGCCGATCATTGCGGGCTGGATGGCGATCATTAATCGAAACGCTTAACCAGCCGGGGAACCCGCTATGACTATCGTACCGGTGAACGGAACAATCTACGTAACTCAGGGAAACCTGCAGTTCGGGAAGGTGTATGAATCATCATTCCCTGACACCAAAGAGGGCATGAAAGAAGCCTATGACTGGGCAGAGACAATAGCTCTCGGTTGGCAAAAGTGTCAGGACAAAGACTGGAGCAAGCATCATGCAGCATGACGCAGCAGACGAATTCTTTATCGCGATGATGGCTCCGATCGTCGAGCCAGTCATGACCGACCTACTGGCGCAGCAGGAAGCTATCGCCGACTTCCACACTGAGCAGCAGGAAATCACCTGGAATGAATTTGCAGGCAACTTCAACTAAGAGGCAA
>NZ_JASCAQ010000029.1:0-720 GCF_029967685.1 Erwinia sp. V90_4
TCGCCTTCCTCCCCACTGAAAGTACTTTACAACCCGAAGGCCTTCTTCATACACGCGGCATGGCTGCATCAGGCTTGCGCCCATTGTGCAATATTCCCCACTGCTGCCTCCCGTAGGAGTCTGGACCGTGTCTCAGTTCCAGTGTGGCTGGTCATCCTCTCAGACCAGCTAGGGATCGTCGCCTAGGTGAGCCGTTACCCCACCTACTAGCTAATCCCATCTGGGCACATCCGATGGTGTGAGGCCCGAAGGTCCCCCACTTTGGTCCGAAGACGTTATGCGGTATTAGCTACCGTTTCCAGTAGTTATCCCCCTCCATCGGGCAGTTTCCCAGACATTACTCACCCGTCCGCCACTCGTCACCCAAGAGCAAGCTCTCTGTGCTACCGTTCGACTTGCATGTGTTAGGCCTGCCGCCAGCGTTCAATCTGAGCCATGATCAAACTCTTCAATTAAAAGTTCGATTTGCTGAAACAAGTTCAGCGGTGCTCATCTGTAAAACGTCATAATGAATTTCATTATGTGTTCACTCGTGAGGCTTGATATTTTTTACGTCCGGAGACGTTGATATCAATCCTGCGAGTGCCCACACAGATTGTCTGATAAATTGTTAAAGAGCGTTGCGAGCAGTGCCGAAGCTTCCTGTCGCGAGGTGGCGTATATTACGCTTTCCTCCTTCGGAGTCAACTTCTTTTTGAGAAGTTTTTCCGGCGGTTCAGA
>NZ_JASCAQ010000030.1:0-710 GCF_029967685.1 Erwinia sp. V90_4
CCTGAGTGGTGGCGCCCTTATTCGGAATGGCGCAGTTTTCGACAAAAACGCTTAAGCTGAAATCAGAGGTCTCGAAAACGTCTCCCCCGGCGCTCAGTGAAGTAGTGCCTTTGACGATGTGGGTTCCGGGGGGAATATCACCCGTTTTTATTAATGTCACTCCCAATGGTAATCCTGCTGAAAAACCAAAATTAGTAGTCATTGAAAGAGTTGTGGGAAAGTATGGGCCTCTATCCCCTTTATCTATTTTGAATTTTGTTATCATTCCAATGCCGACGATATTGGTGGGATACACTTTTCCGGCGGCGTCGGGAAATGCAGGGGGACTAATTCCATCCACCGGGGCTGCGGCAGAGGTATATTTTGCGGTTAGTGTCGCAGAACCTCCGCACTCCAGTCCCTCATAGTCTTTGAAGCTCTCAGGTGGCAGCAGCTTGGTTTCCTCTAGAATCTCACTGCCGATAGCCGCTGAACGCGGGATGGTGCCGGTTCCCCATGTCCGTTCTACGGTGACCTGATCCGCAGTGTAATCTCTTTTTTTTGAAGAATCTGTTTTAAAAAAATAGCATTTGTCAGCCGGTAGCGAGCCAGCAAAGCCCGGCGCACTGATGGATAACAGTACGCCTGCCGCGATCAAGCCATAACATTTCATCATATAGCTCATATTTTCCCTTAGTGACGACAAATCGCCGTGGTGATAATCAGTCCAT
>NZ_JASCAQ010000031.1:0-654 GCF_029967685.1 Erwinia sp. V90_4
GGCTTTGTTGAATAAATCAGATTCGGGGCGAGTGTCCCTGTGGCAGGACAGATTTTCAGGCAATACGCACGCTTTCTGGCATTCCAGCCTTTGTCATCCTGTTCAGCGCCCTAACCATGGCCAGAGCTTCTGCCACCTGCCCGTCATAATCACGCAGCGTCAGTGAACCTCCGAACAGCTGTTTTATCCGGTACATCGCCGTTTCCGCTATCGAGCGACGGTTGTAATCTGTTGTCCACTTCCACCGCGCATTGCTCCCGCTCAGACGCTGATTCGCTACGGCACGGTTGCGGTCTGCATACTCAGCGGGCCAGTAGCCCGCTCCTTTTCGGGGAGGGATAAGCGCGCTGATATTCTTACGGCGCAGTTCATCATGACACAGACGCGTATCGTAAGCGCCGTCTGCCGCTGCTGCCCTGATTTTTCTGTGAGTCTGCCGGATAAGACCCGGGAAGGCATCTGAGTCCGTTACGTTGTTCAGTGACAGGTCCGCACAGATGACTTCATGTGTTTTACCATCAACAGCAAGATGCAGCTTTCGCCAGATACGGCGGCGCTCTTTACCGTGCTTTTTAACTTTCCATTCGCCCTCACCAAAAACCTTCAGCCCGGTGGAATCAATCACCAGGTGTGCGATTTCACCCCGGGTGGGTG
>NZ_JASCAQ010000032.1:0-621 GCF_029967685.1 Erwinia sp. V90_4
AGGCCATCAAGAGGACGCTGAAGGGGATCGCCGGCGGCAGCCTGGCCGCCGACAGCAGCGAGGCGGTTACCGGCGCCCAGCTGTACACGGCCAAGAAGAACGCGGCTGACGCGCTGGGCGGGGGCGCCGGCGTGGGCAAGGACGGCAGCTTCACCGGCCCGTCCTACACGGTGCAGGGCGCAACCAAGAACAACGTGGGCGACGCGCTGGGCACCCTTGACACCGCGGTCAGCCAGCAGGGCAGCAGCCTGACGAACATCAGCAATACCGTAAACCAGCTGAACAGCGGCACCGCGGGTCTGGTGACCCAGGACGCGGAGAGCAAGGCGATCAGCGTGGCCAAGGGGCGCGGGGGCGACAGCGTGGACTTCACCGGCGAGGACGGCGACACCAAGAAGGCCATCAAGAGGACGCTGAAGGGGATCGCCGGCGGCAGCCTGGCCGCCGACAGCAGCGAGGCGGTTACCGGCGCCCAGCTGTACACGGCCAAGAAGAACGCGGCTGACGCGCTGGGCGGGGGCGCCGGCGTGGGCAAGGACGGCAGCTTCACCGGCCCGTCCTACACGGTGCAGGGCGCAACCAAGAACAACGTGGGCGACGCGCTGGGCACCCTTGACACCG